>JABSPO010000034.1 GCA_013214625.1 Flavobacteriaceae bacterium | reverse complement strand
CAAAAGCGAAAAAACGCCTGGTGCAAATGGGTGAAATTCCTGAAGCAATAAAAGTGATTGGCTCCCCAGATGTTGACATTATGTTCTCTTCAAATTTACCAAGTATAGCGGTGGTTAAAAAATATTATGAAATTCCTTTTAAAAGCTATGGGGTAGCCATGTTTCATCCCGTAACCACGGAGTTTAAGTATATGGAAAGTTATGCAGCTGAATTTGTAGATGCATTGTTGGCTGATGATAAAAATTATGTAGTCATCTATCCTAATAACGATTTAGGATCAGAGGCAATACTAAAACAGTATAAACGATTAGAAAACAATGCTAGATTTAGAGTGTTTCCTTCCATCCGTTTTGAATATTTTTTAACCCTGCTTAAAAAAAGCGATTTTATTATAGGAAATTCAAGTGCAGGAATACGGGAAGCACCGTATTATGGTATCCCTACTATTAATATTGGTACACGACAAGAAAATAGGGCTGTTCATTCGCATATTATCAATACATCGTATTTAAAAGAGGTTATTTTAAAGGCATTGCAAACGGAATTTGAATATATAGAAAAGGATGTTGTTGCTTTTGGAAACGGGAACAGTGCGAACCTTTTTTTAGAGTCCCTATTTGACAATTCTTTATGGGTGTTACACAAGCAAAAACAGTTTATAGATATCTAATTTATGTTATTTAATTCGGTTGAGTTTTTATTATTTTTACCTGTCATTTTTGCGCTATATTGGTTTGTTTTTAAAAAACTAATACATCAGAATATATTAATACTTTGTGCTAGTTATTTTTTTTATGGGTGGTGGGATTGGCGCTTTTTATTTTTAATTATTTTTAGCACACTAGTTGATTATAGCATAGGGTTGTTATTGCAAAAGGAAAAAGTAATTAGGAAACGAAAAATATTACTTTGGACAAGTATACTCGTAAATTTAGGCTTGTTAGGGTATCTAAAATATTATAATTTTTTCATTGATAATTTTATAAATGCCTTTGCTTCTTTAGGGGTAGAAATAAGTGAAAGCACACTCAATATTATACTTCCTGTAGGAATTAGTTTTTATACTTTTCAAACATTGAGTTATACAATAGATGTTTATAGAAAAAAAATAATACCCACAAATAACTTTATTGCCTTTGCTACTTTTGTGACTTTTTTCCCACAACTTGTTGCGGGACCAATTGAAAGAGCCACTCACTTATTACCACAGTTTTATAAAAAAAGGATTTTTGATTATAGAAATGCAGTAATGGGAATGCGATTAATTTTATGGGGTTTCTTTCAGAAAATTGTAATCGCTGATGGGTGCGCTCCTTATGTGAATGATATTTTTGAAAATTATATGAATTATTCCAGCGCTACCTTGATTTTTGGAAGTGTTTTATTCTCCTTTCAAATTTATGGTGATTTTGCAGGATATTCTAATATAGCTATTGGTGTGAGTAGATTGTTTGGTTTTGATTTGATGCGTAATTTTAAGTACCCATACTTTTCAAGAGATATCGCAGAGTTTTGGCGTCGCTGGCACATATCCCTCTCTACTTGGTTTCGAGATTATTTATACATCCCAATTGGCGGAAGTAAAGGAGGAAAGTATTCCCAAATTAGAAATGTATTTGTAATCTTTATTGTGAGTGGTTTTTGGCATGGAGCAAATTGGACCTTTATCGTGTGGGGAGCATTAAATGCACTGTATTTTTTGCCTTTATTGTTGTTAAATAAAAATAGAACTCATGTAGATGATTTTGACTCCAAAACACTCTTTCCTACCGTTAAGGTTTTTGTGCAGATGTGCACAACATTTATCTTAATTACCTTTGCTTGGATTTTCTTTAGAAGTGATAATATTACTGTTGCAATAGACTTTATTAAGCATATTTTTGTAAATTCTAATTATTTAAAAATATCATCTGCATATACATACAATCATAACATAAGACCATTAGCTGTATACCTAGTCTTTTTTATTTTATTGGAATGGTTTAGTAGGGATAGAGAGGAATTTGTAAATACGTTTTTTGAACGGAACACATATTTTCGCTATGCAATGTACGTTATAATTACCTTGGTAATTATTTTAAATATTCAAAACGAAGCCTCAGGTTTTATTTATTTTCAATTTTAATGATGAAACAATTTTTAATAAAAATGTTCCGCTTAGGGCTTTTAATCTATCTAATACTTTGGTGTTTACAATTTGGTATTGATGCAGGATTGAAGTTAAATCAAAACAACCCTTTTTATGAATGGAATATGATTGATAAGGGAGCTATAAATGCTGAGGTAGTTTTTTTTGGTTCTTCTAGAACATATAAACACTATAACCCTGAAATTATAGATGAAAAATTACATGTAAACTCCTATAATTTAGGAAACGATGGTACGGCCATAGATATACAAAGGATAAGAAATATGGCTTATTTTTCCAATAACAAAGTACCAGAGGTAATTGTGCAAAATGTCGACATAACTTCATTGTTTCCGACTGAAAAACTATATAAAAAGAATCAATATTTCCCAAGATATACTACACGTAATTTTGATATACTTTATAATATAGATGATGCTATTTTTATAGAATACGTAATACCAATGTATAAGTACAGAGGGTATTTAAACGTATTTGAGTTAGCATTGCAAGGATATTTGTCAATAAAAACGGAAAATAAAAATTACAAGGGATTTAGTATCAACAACTCAAGTTGGGATGGTAAATTTGAAAAACAAAAGCAACAGTTAAAAGGGGTGCTTGATTTTTCACATGTAAATTTTAAAGAAAGGCTTTTAGTTTTTGATGAAATGTTAGCAAATTTAAATGCGCATAGCAATACTGTATTACTAGTGTGGGCTCCAGAATATTATGAACGCCAAGAATTAGAAGGAGCGGTGCTGAGTAATATTAAAAATAAGTATAGTGAAGCTGCAGATAAGTATAAAAACACCTACTTTATTGACTTTACAAAAGATTCTTTATGTTACCATAAAAAATATTTTTATAATTCATATCATTTAAATGGTACTGGAGCAGCTATTTTTTCTGAAAAAATAGCTGATACTATTGCAAAATATCATGTTTTTAAGTAATAATAGTCCTTGTAGAATAAAGAAGAGATACTCCTTTTTTTGTGTTAGCAATTGTTTATTTTAGCAGTCGTAAATCACGTTGTAATAATTACATTCTCAAGTAAGGAAGTATGTTTTTTATAAGCAAAATTTAAAAATAAAAGTACAATGTTGAGTAGTCAAAATAAAGTAGCACTTTTATTTCCTGATGGGGTAGGTATTAAAAATTACTTGTATACGGAGTTATTTCAGCAAACTGATGCGGAATTGGTTTTGTTGCATAATTTTGATCCTGCCACGATTAGTGCAATTAAAAAACAGACAACATTTGTTGATACCATTGAAATACCAACGTATAAAGAGTCTGTTCGTGAAAAATTTTTACGAGAATTAATATGCCTTTCCCGACTGCATTATAATGCCCAAAAAGTACTAAATAACAGTTTGTTGACCAATTGGAAAACAAATCACATAGGTGTTAAGCAGCAAGTGTTTTATAAAGCAATAGCTATTGTAGCGCCATTTTTTAAGCACTACTATACTATATTATTTTTAGAAAAGCAGTATCAAAAAAGCATACGTAAAAATAAATTTTACAAGCAAATGGTTGCTTTATTGCAGCAACTAAATCCTACTAGCTTGTTTTGTTCTCATCAAAGAGGCGTGAAAGCGGCCACTATTTTTGCAGCTGCAAATGATTTAGGAATTCAGACTTCAACGGTAATATATTCATGGGATAACTTACCCAAAGCACGTTTGGCATTACGTGCTGATAACTATTTAGTATGGTCAGATTATATGAAGGTTGAAATGAGTCAGTTTTACCCTGAAATTAATCAAGATACAGTATTTGCTACAGGTACACCTCAGTTTGAATGCTATGCGGATAAAAATAATATTATTGAAAAGGATTCTTTTTATAAGAGATATAAATTGTCACTGGATAAAAAAATTATTTGCTTTTCAGGAGATGATATTAAAACATCACCTGATGACCCTAAGTATTTAGCAGATATAGCTGCGGCACTACTTAATGCAAATTTAGAAAATCAATATCAAATTCTTTTTAGAAGATGTCCTGTAGATGTTTCCGATAGATTTGACGCTGTTTTGCAGCAATATTCTGATGTAATAAAAGTTGCTGCACCCTTATGGAATTTTAATGCAGATGAGCATTGGACAACCATTTATCCGCTTAAAGATGATGTAAAACTATTGGTAAGTACAGCTTATTATTCAGCTATTGTTGTGAATGTTGGCTCAACGATGGCTTTTGATTTTTCCATGTATAACAAACCGTGCGTATTTATTAATTATGATCAAGAACATCAGAATGAGGTTACTTGGTCTGTAGATACAATATATAGCTACCAACACTTTAAAAGTATGCCAAGTAAAAACGCTGTAATTTGGTTGAATAATAAAAGCGAAATTATAGAAGTATTGACGGGATCATACCCTGTTAATAAAGAAATGGATAAATGGAAAAAAATAGTGTTAGGTAATTATAAAAATGCAACGTCACAAATTAAATTATTATTAAAGATATAAGTAGTACATCAACATGCATATTTGTTTTATTACACATGAATATCCTAAAAAAGGATTCCCACACGGAGGCATAGGTTCTTTTGTGCAAACTTTAGCTAAAGCTTGTGTAGCACAAGGTGTTACAGTAACTGTTGTTGGTATTGGGTATACACATACTTATGAAGAGGCTGTTGATTGTGGAGTACACATATATAGAATAGCACGTTCCAATGCCAAGTTTGGTAAATTTATAGACAACTCAAAAAAGATAAACCATACCTTAAAAGAAATACATGAAAAAACACCAATAGATATTATAGAAGGTGCAGAATTAGAGTTTGCTTTTATAAAGAAAATACCAGCAGTAAAATATGTTATCAGAATGCATGGCGGACATCATTTTTTTGCCAAAACACTGCATAAAGAAGTAAACAAATGGAAGGCTTTTAAAGAAAAAAGATCCTTTTTAAAAGCTGATTTTTTTATAGCTGTTAGTGATTTTGTAGGAATTAAAACAGCTGAATTATTGAACAGGAAAATTAAGTACAAACGTATTTACAATTTTGTAGATATAGCGAAATTTAAAAGCGAAGTAGGTATTAATGTAGATGATAATAAAATAACTTTTATAGGAACGGTTTGTGAAAAAAAAGGCGTCAGACAACTGATACAAGCAATGCCACTTATTAATCAAGCGTTTCCAAATGCTTATTTGGAGGTTATTGGTAGGGATTGGTTTTTTCCTAATGGTAAATCATATATAGCATTTTTAAAAGAAACTGTAGCTAACGCTGATTTTAAAAATATTAATTTTAGAGGAGTAGTTAGTTATGAGCAAATACCGTTGTATATTGACACCGCAAAATTATGTGTTTTCCCATCGCACATGGAGTCTTTTGGTTTAACGATAATAGAGGCTATGGCAATGAATAAACCAATAGTAGTTAGTGATATTGCTCCGTTTAAAGAAATAGTAGGAAAAACCAATAGTGTTTTATTTTGTAACCCTCAATCACCAGAAGATATTGCAGAAAAAGTTATCTATTCATTACAACACCAAAAAGAAATAAAAGACAAGGCCAATTTAGCTAAGAAAAGAATTGTGAATATGTTTTCAAAAGATAAAATTATAAAAGAAAATATAGCGTACTTTAAAAGCATTTGCAAAATATAGCAAAATGAAAACATTTTTATTAGACATAGAAAAATATAAAAAATATAGTGGAGGTAAATCTGCAATATTATTGTTAATCACTACACAGGGGTTATGGGCCTTGTTTGTATACAGGCTTTCTAATTGTGTTTACACTAGTAGGTTCCCTTTTTTTATAAAAAAACCATTGCTTTTAGGCGCTGTTATAAGTCAGAAAATTATTGAAGTTTTAACAGGTATTTCTTTGCCATATGCTGCAACAATAGGTGCGCGATTTTATATAGCACATCATGGTCATATAATTGTACCCCCAAACACAGTTATAGGGGATAATTGTAATATAGCCCAAGGAGTAACAATAGGTGTAAGTGGTAGAGGAGATAAGAGAGGTGTCCCAGTAATAGGAAATAATGTGTTTATGGCAGCCAATGCAATTATTGCAGGAAAAATAGTTGTAGGAGATAATAGTGTTATAGGTGCTAATTCTTTAGTGGTAAAGAACGTTGCCCAAGGTATAACTGTTGTAGGTGTTCCTGCCGTTAAAGTTAGTGACAACAACTCAGAAGTATATATTTAATGAAGTTTTTAATAGTTACTTTAGCGCCAACACTTAAAAAAAGTGACGGATATTATTCATATGCTCCTTATGTGTATGAAATGAATTTATGGAACAAACATGTGGATGAGTTGGCAATTGTTTCTCCAATATCTTATAATAAAAAATTATTAGTCTCCCGTTTTGAAAACGAACCTAAAGTTTTCCCTATTGCATCTTTTTCGTTTATATCAATTTCTGAAATTCTTAAAAGCATACTCAATATTCCAGGAATACTTTATAGAATTTATAAAGCCATGAAATGGGCAGATCACATTCATTTACGATGTCCGGGTAATATTGGGTTGTTAGGGTGTATGGTTCAGGTTTTATTTCCTAAAAAGAAAAAAACCATTAAATACGCTGGTAATTGGGATCCTAATTCAAAACAACCTAGATCATATAAATTACAGCAATGGTTATTGAAAAACACTTTTTTAACTAAGAATGCAAAAGTATTGGTATATGGTAATTGGAATGATACATCTAAAAATATAGTGCCCTTTTTTACCGCTTCATATTCAGAAAAAGAAAAAGAACCCATAGCTGATAAATGTTTAGATAAAGAAATGAACTTATTATTTGTAGGAACACTAAGTGAGGGAAAACAACCTTTGTTGAGCATTAAAGTTGCACATGAATTTGTATTAAAAGGACATAAAGTATGTTTAGATATTTATGGAGACGGAGTTGAACGACGTAATTTAGAGCTGTATATTAAAAAACACAACTTATCAAATGTTATAAAACTGCATGGTAATAAAGATAAAAATGAAATTAAAGCAGCTTATAAAAAGGCACATTTTTTAGTGTTTATTTCCAAATCTGAAGGCTGGCCAAAAGTGGTCGCAGAAGCAATGTTTTGGAAATGTTTGCCTATCAGTACTTCAGTATCTTGTGTGCCTGATATGCTTGATAATGGAAATAGAGGAAGTTTAGTTAATCCTGATGTTACAGAAATAATTGCTGAAATAGCGTATTATAAAAAACATCCTACGGTATATAGGACTAAAATTAATAAAGCTTTAACTTGGTCTAGAACATATACTTTAGAAAATTTTGAAGAAAGCATTAAAGATATTTTAGGTGAGTATTAAAGTATTACATATAATAGATTCATTATTAACAGGTGGTGCAGAAACCATTGCTGTTAATACATTTAATGCACTAAATAAGCAACAAGATGTTGAAGCGTATTTATGTGTGACACGTATGGAGGGCCCTTTAAAAGAGAATATTGAAAAGAGGGATAACTATATTTTTTTAAGAAAAAAGTATAGTATTGATATAGGGGCTTTGACACGACTTTATTCTTTTATAAAAAGAAATGATATTAAAATTATACACGCGCACACTACTTCTTTTTTTATAGCTGTTTTTATTAAATTAAAATTTTTAAAAACAAAAGTTGTTTGGCATAATCATACTGGCGCAAATATTAATTTATCTGGATGGAGACTTCTTTTTTTAAAACTATGTTCCAATATTTTCCACACCGTAATTAATGTCAACGAGGAATTAAATAGTTGGTCTAAAAACCAATTAAATGCTAGTAGTACAGTTGTTCTTAATAATTTTTCGGAGTTAACAAATAACAGTATAATTACAAAATTAAAAGGAAATTCAACAGAAAACATTGTGTGTGTAGCTGGTTTACGACCAGAAAAAGACCATCTTAATCTATTAGCCGCTTTTTCAAAAATATTAGATTGCTTTAATGATGTTTCCTTGCATATAATTGGGAAAAATTATAAAAATAAGTATTCATTTGCAATTGAAGAGTATATTTACAAACATCAATTATCTACGAATGTATTTTTGTATGACAACTGTACGGATATAAAATATATATTAAGTCAAGCAAGCATTGGAGTTTTATCATCTAAATCTGAAGGATTGCCTATTTCATTATTAGAGTATGGTATGTTAGGGTTACCCGTAGTTGTTACAGAAGTTGGTGATTGTACAAAAGTGGTTAAAAACAGCGTAACAGGAATTGTTGTTGAAAAAGAAAATAATGAAGCTTTATTTGAAGGGGTTTTACAATTATTAGAGGGAAAAACAAAAGCAAAATTAATGGGGCAAAATTTAAAGGTTTTAGTTACTGAAAATTATAGTTCAAGTGCTTATGTTGACTTTTTAAGAACATTATATAAAAGTATAAATGAGTGCAATAACAAGAAATAAAAGTGAGGTAACGTTGCTTTTACTACATGCAATTATAGGGGTTGTGCTATTTACGGTTCCTTTTAGTGCAATGCTGTATAGTTTAGTTATTGTAATAGTTGCTTTTTTTTATATTTTTTCTGCGGAAGATAAAACCTATGCAATTTTGGTGTCTGCTGCTTATTTAGCAGCAAGTGATGTGTTTTTACGTATGACAGGAGGATTGGTGTTTTATGAATTACACAAGTATTTACTAATTATTTTTGCTGTTATAGGTACTATTTATAGTCTACATTCGAGCAAAGGATTCATTTATTTAGTATGCGCTGCATTGTTGCTAGTAGGGGTTGTGTTTACAGAATTTAATGTAACGGAGAGTGTACGTAAAATGATTATGTTTAATTTAAGTGGTGCAATTTCATTATGTTTTTTTGCTTTTTTTTGTTTTAAAAAACAAATTAGTATTCAACAGTTAAATAAAGTATTGTTTTATGCTTTATTACCAATTGTAGCAATGTTGGTGTATATGTTTTTATCCACACCAGATTTAAAATCAGTAATTACAGGTACCGCTTCTAATCATAAAGCCTCAGGTGGTTTTGGACCTAATCAGGTGGCAACAATATTAGGATTTGGTATTTTTATTTTAATGACACGGTTATTATTGCATAAATTTAAAAAAACACAATTGATAGTTGAGTTTTCATTATTAGCATTGGTTACATTTAGAGGCTTGGCAACCTTTTCGAGAGGTGGGATTATTGCAGCATTTATTGCGACTATAGTTTTTATGCTACTTATTTATTTTAGAGGGAATATACATGTAGTTAGAAAAATTTTTAAAATGATTTTCTTTTTTGTTATTGCTGGTATTGGAGTGTGGTTTTATACTGTTAGTCAAACTTCAGGTATGATAGAAAATAGGTATTTGAATAAAAATGCTGCTGGAGTGGAAAAGGCTGATATTACTACTGGTCGTGGAGATTTGATAGCAATTGAGCTACAAGCATTTTTTGAGAACCCTATTTTTGGAATTGGAGTAGGGAAAAGTAAACAATACAGACTAGATCGTACAGGAACTTTAGCGGCTTCTCATAATGAAATGAGTAGGTTGGTCTCAGAGCATGGAGTTTTTGGGATTGTATCATTTCTAATATTATTTCTAACACCATTACTACTAAGACTCCAAGTTAGGAATAATATTTATTTTTATTCTTTTTTTCTGCTATGGCTTTTAACTATTAACCATTCTGCGATGCGTATTGCATTTCCTTCTTTTATATATGGTTTAGCATTGTTGGATGTTACTTATGAAAATAAAAAAAATAAAATTTCTGTTTCTAAATGATTTTATATATAGGGAATAACATACACTCAAAAACGAATAATGTTACCTATATGGTAACTTTAAGTAACTTGTTAAAAGAAGAAGGTTTTGAGCTATTATTAACCTCTTCAAAAAAAAACCAGTTATTAAGAATGCTAGATATGCTTTTGAGTATATTAAAATATAGGAAAAAGATTAGTTATATTTTTATTGATACCTATAGTACCCGTAATTTTTATTATGCGCTAGCGTGTAGCCAATTGTCACGGTTATTTAATTTAAAATACATCCCAATTTTACATGGAGGAAATTTACCTAGTAGGTTGAAGAGCTCTTCAAAGATGTGTAAGCTGATTTTTAAGCATTCCTATAGAAATATAGCTCCATCTAATTATTTAAAAGATGCTTTTGAGAATAAGGGCTATGAAACCACTTTTATTCCTAATGTATTAGATATTAACGCTTATAAGTTTAAGATAAGAGAGAAGTTCATTCCCAGCTTATTATATGTTCGTGCATTTGATAAAATATACAATCCACAAATGGCAGTGTCCGTATTATCTGAATTATTAATAAAACATCCATCATCAAAATTATGTATGGTTGGACCAGATAAAGATGGATCTCTGCAAGAATGTAAAAATTTAGCTATGTCATTAGGTGTTAGTGAATTTATTGAGTTTAAAGGATTGTTGTCAAAAACAGAATGGCATAAATTGTCAGAAGAATTTGATTTATTTATAAATACCACAAATATTGACAATACACCTGTGAGTATTTTGGAGGCAATGGCTTTGGGTTTGCCAGTTGTATCTACTGATGTTGGTGGAATACCATATTTAATTGAAGATAGTGTAACAGGAATATTAGTGTCGTCAAATGACATACAGGGAATGGTTAATAGAATAGTGAAATACCTTGACGCTCAAAAAGATTTGCAGTATATTGCTCAAAATGCTAGAAAAAAGGTTGAATACTTTGATTGGAATACTGTAAAACAACGTTGGATTGATATATTATAGGTTATACTACCTATAAAGCCGACAACAAGAAGTCTGAAATATTTATTATAAGCTATATTTACAGTCCTTAAAAGAACAATAAATGTCCGAAAAAACTATTATTCACTTTGAATTATCCGAACGTAAATTATTGTTGCGATTTCTTGATGTCAGCTTGGTTTTGTTAGGGTTACATTTTGTAGGTAGCGTTTTTGAATTCGATTATTTTACCATTAGAGAAGATAAGTGGATTTGGTCATTATTACTTGGGTTTTACATTCTTTTTTTTGGCTCAGTATTTGAAATGTATCATTTAAAACGGTCTAGTAATTTTTTTATAATTCTAAAAGGAATTGTAGCTACAAGTTCTGTAACGATATTAGTTTATTTATTAACTCCCTTTTTTACACCAGAGTTACCTGAGAGTAGAATACAAATAGTCTATTTTTATCTATCTATAATAATTTCGATGTCAATTGGTCGATTAGCCTATATTTTATTTATTAATTCACCAATATTTAAAAAGAGTATTTTGTTAATTGCTGATGGTGAATTATTAGAAGATATAGAAAAGGATTTAGCAATTGCAGATGCAAATTATAAGATAAAATATTTTATAAATACTTCGGATGATACTTCCAAACCTTTAAGCGAAAAAGAAATTCCTGCATCAAAGTTAAAAGAATTTGCAAGTACTGGTATACATGAAATAGTGGTTACCCGTAGTTCGAAATTTTCATCTTCGTCATTATATAGTGACTTATTAGATTTGTTTAATGAAGGAAATGTAATAAAAGAATATTCGGAGGTTTATGAGGATCTTTCAGGACGTGTGTATATAAGCTTTAAAGACAAAGAATTTTATAAACAATTTCCATTTAGTCAACATAAAGTAAAGCCATTATATAGGCTTGTACATCGATTATTTGATGTGTTAATTAGTGTTGTTGGATTGTTAAGTCTATTATTAATGATTCCATTTTTATTTATAGTAAATATGATAGCTAATAAAGGCCCTTTGTTTTATACTCAGGAGCGTGTGGGGAAAAAAGGGAAGGTGTTTAAAATATTCAAACTTCGTAGTATGGTTGTCGATGCAGAAAAGTATGGGGCTGTTTGGGCAAATAAAAATGATTCTAGAGTTACGGCATTTGGAAAGTTTTTAAGAAAAACACGTTTAGATGAATTCCCACAGTTTATTAATATATTAAAAGGAGAAATGAGTGTTATTGGTCCAAGACCAGAGCGTCCTATTTTTGTAAATCAATTGGCGAAAGAAATCCCTTTTTATCCAACAAGGCATATTGTAAAACCTGGATTAACAGGGTGGGCACAAGTGAATACAAGTTATGGTGCATCTGTAGATGAAAGCTTATTAAAACTACAATATGATTTATATTATATTAAGCACAGAAATGTATTTTTAGACTTAAATATTGTGATTAAAACTTTGAGTACAGTATTGTTTTTTAGAGGGCAGTAATCTCTAGAAAAGTTATTATTTCCTGATTAAATTACAGATACCTTCCCACAGTACCGGATGGTTTCTAGGTTTATTAAAAAAAAACTGTACCTGCCATCTGTAAAAGAGAAAAATGTTAAATACAATTAAATTAACAAGATCATTTTAGCCTGCTGTTTATTAGTTATTTGCTAATAAGTCTTTATTCTTTTAGCTGGACATTAATAGATTTAAAGTATTTGTATAAATAAAAATACCTGACTCCTAATGCTAGGAATATAGGTGTCATTCCATAAGCAAAAGCCTCAATTTTAAATATCCATGCTAACATTAGAAAAATAAGTAATGCTATTAGTAGTTTAAAATAATTACTAATCCACTTTTGTGTTTTTTTACTCAAAGTAATAAATGCTATAATTAAATTAGGAGCAAAGGCCCATAAAATATTTAAATTATTAGCAGTAGTTGTATGATCAGTGGCAAACCATAATAATAAAGAGAACACACCAGTTAAACCTGTAATAAATAAAAGAATAAAATCTAAGGTTTTATTTCTTTTATTCTTTTTGAAATCAGTAAAAGTAATCCATATGATCAATAATGATAAAATAGAAAGTATACAGTAAGGACTTAAAATAGAGAATCCTTGTTTATCTACTTTAGAATTGTTTATAGCTAATATTGTTGAGGTTTCTTTTATTAATGGAGTGTTTTGTATTGAAGCATTGTTAAAGGCCTCAAAAATATACTTTGGTAAAAACTGATATTCATCTGTAGTAGCTTTCACATCTATCACTGAGCCAAGTGCAATGTTGATGCCTACATTTGACCATGTATTGTGCGAAACATTATTATTAATCAAATCACGCATAGTGAATGATGTAGTTATGTGGTCATCCTTAATTACTATCTTGTTGGGAAATACTTCATCTAAAACGGCTCTTATTTTTGTAGCGCAATTGTTGTAGAAAAAATCATATTGATAGGTAGCATTTTCAGTTTTAGCGTTATTTTCTAAAAATGTGATAAGCTTTTTTCTTTGTTCAAGTGATAAGTTTAAAACCTGTTTTTTAACGGCTCTGTTTTCATTTTGATATAGTTGGTAAAAGTAATTATAGGGTACTTTATCTAGTCTATAATATAATTTTCCTTTAACGAAATTGAGGTAGAAATTAGGTTTTTTGTGGTCAAAAACACCATAGTTATATACTACATCGTAGTGTTTATTGAAATCTTGAATTCTAAAGGCGCTATGACCAAATTTACTATACAAATCATCACCAGGACCACAAGTAAGTACAGAAATAACTGTATTATCAGAATATGGTATGCTTTGCGAGAAT
The DNA here is from genome assembly GCA_013214625.1 of Flavobacteriaceae bacterium. Taxonomy (GTDB): domain Bacteria; phylum Bacteroidota; class Bacteroidia; order Flavobacteriales; family Flavobacteriaceae. The sequence goes on along the minus strand of JABSPO010000034.1, from coordinate 6,897 downwards.
GTTAAGAAACTTAGTAAAAAGAATAAGTAACAACTGATTTTTTTTAACACTAAATGAATTTTGAAATGACTGGTTTTAAATTTAATTATTTTTTGATTAATCAAGGCGAAAAAATAAAGCATAGCCCTAGCTATGGTATACTTTTTTAAAGAAGAGAAAGCGAAAAAGAAACTATTAACATCAGTTATTTTGAATTGCATTTGGTATAATATTTTTTAAAGATAAAATTACTTTTTACTAAAAATACTCCAATCTAACTTCAAAGAAAATATGTTAGAATAAAATGTTTCATCTGTTTTACCAATGTTTGTTAAAGAGTAGTCAACATATATTCCTTTGTAATGAAAACCTAATCCTATGTTAGGTTGCATGTTTAGTTTTTCACCACCTTCAAGTTGTGCTATATTTTGAAATTTACCAACACCACTTCTTAAAAACACCAAGTTATTATAGTCCAGTTGTAGTCCTAATGCAGGAGTAATACTAGCAAATGAAGAGGATATAATATCGTTTGTTTCAGTAAAACGTATGTCAAAATCCAATTCAGTTAATAAGGAAAGGTTGTGTTTAAATTCAAAAGTTCGTGCAATTCCTAATTGTAATTTAGGCAAAGTGATTTCTGTATCTTCGGGTACTTCTTGGCTTTGTCCTGTATTGGTATATGCTGAGGTAGCTTGAATGTCATTTAATTTATCAGCATCAATATCCCAAGTGTTAAATGTAGTTGTTATATCACGAGCCATTACTCCAAGAGTCCATTTTCTATAATCATATTGTAAACCAGCATCAAAACCAAATCCCCATGAATTTGCAAAATCACCTATAACTCTTCTTAGTATTTTGATATTTGCACCAAAACGTAAGTTTTTAATACCTAAATCTCTTGCATAGGAAAATGTAATGGCATAATCAGCTGCTGAAAATAAATTTATTCTACTATAATCAATTCCTTGATCATCAATTAATTTAGTTGTGTCAAGTATATCATCTACACCAAAACGAATCAATGATAGTGCGAAAGCACTTTTTTCATCTATAGGCATAGCAAATGCTCCGTAATCATAACTCGCAATATTTGCAAAATAGTTGGCGTGCATTAAGGAGGCTTGTTGTCCTTTTAGTTTTAATAAACCGGCAGGGTTCCAATACCCGGAATTTATATCTGAACTACTTGCGACTACTGCGTTTGACATACCAAAAGCTGCTGCATCTACACCAATGTTTAAAAACTCATTGGAATACTTTCTAGTTATTTGTGCATTTGTACAAAAACATAAAAGGACTGCTATTAAAAATAATATTTTCTTCATTTTTTTATAAAATAGGAAACAAAAATAGGGCTTTCATAGCCTAATTAAAAATCAAGCTGCTATTTATAATATTTATAATATTATTACAAGTCCATAATTTATGTAACTCAATTTTATAAAAGTTTATTGTATGAGTCCTTACACTTTACCAATATTATCCGAAAGTTCGTTATTTTTTTTTAATTTATATATATATATAGGTAAATTCATTATATAACAGTGTTTTGTTCGTTTTAAAAGTGAAAATATTAATTATCCTATATAATAATATATATGTTAAACTGATCTTATCGAATTTTCATGGAAACTAACCATTTATGGATTTAGACAAGCCCAATCTGACAATAAATTAAGTCTCACTTAAAACTTTCGTACGGCAGTGATTTTAAACGAATATAGAAGTAGCTTGTCGAAAACATTCTGTAATAGAGTATACTTAACTTACTTTTGTAGTACCTGAATTAATCTGACCCTACATTAATTATTTTAACTTTTATTAGATTTTATTTTTATGAAAAAAATTACGTTATTATTTTTTATTGCCACTTTAAGCTCGTTAAGTGCTTTAGCGCAATTTAATTTCCCAACAATTGCTGGACCAACAAATGTAGCTCAAGGAGCTGATGTTACATTAAATTTAAATGATGCAGCAAATACTGCAAATGTGACAATTAATACGTATTCAACATTTAGTATAACTGTTGATTGGGCTGATAATACAAATGCTTACTCTAATGAAGCTGCATTAAGTGTAACTACAACTGCAGGAACTGTAGTAGCAACAATGGCTGGAGCTGCAGGTAGTGGCGCAGCAACGGTATTAACTTTTACAGGTGCATTTACGGCAAATTATGTACCTGCTACTGATGGGTTTTTGGATATTATACTAAGCCAATCATGGGCTGGATCTTCAGCTGATTGGTCAAATATAACTGTAACAATTACACCAATACCTTCTTGTCCAGATCCAATACTTGCAATTGGTAACTTTGTAGCTCCAAATTTTGCTGATGTTTCCTTAGGGGCAGCGGCTGGAGCAACAGCATATAACTGGGAAATACAACCACAAGGGGTAGCTCAAGGTACCGCTGGAGCAATTGATTCTGGGATGTCAGCTACAATTGATTATACTGTAACTAATTTAGTTACTGGGACTGATTATACGCTATATGTACAATCTGACTGTGGTGGTGCGTTAGGTTTTTATCAGTCATTAAATTTCACATATAATTTTCCTCCAGTAAATAATGAATGTGCTACGCCTACAGTATTAACGCCAGGGATCGCATTTGCTACAAATGAATCAGTAGGAACACTTGTTGGGTCTACAGGTTCTAGTGAAACAGCACCTGCTTGTGCTGCATATGCAGGAGGTGATGTTTGGTATAGTGTAATTGTACCAGCAGATGGAAACATTGAAATTGAAACACAAGTTGATGGAGCATCAACAATAACTGATACTGGTATAGAGGTCTATAGTGGTGCTTGTGGAGGTTTAGCATCTATAATATGTAACGATGATAATGCTGGAGGAGGAACTTTTTCGTTAGCAAGTATTACAGGAAGAACTCCAGGTGAAGTGTTATTAGTGAGAGCTTGGGTTTATGGTGGAGGTGTTGAAGATACCTTTAAGATTTCAGCTTGGAATGCTACTTTAAGTATTGAAGACTTAAGGTTATCTGAAGGGTTTAAGGCATATCCTAACCCTGTAGTTGATGAATTAACAATTTCTGCTAAAAATGAAATTAAGTCATTGTCAATTGTGAATATGTTAGGACAAACAGTAAGAATTGTAACTCCAAACAGTAGAAATTATAAATTAAATTTTGCTGACTTAAGCTCAGGGATTTATTTTGTAAAAGCTTCAGTTAACAATACAGAAGGTACTATTAGAATAGTAAAAAAATAAGTTAAATCACTAAAAACTGTCATGGATAAATAATGTGAATTTTAGATTAATAAAGTGACAGTTTTTTGAAACCTTTTTTAATTATAAAAATGAAACCCACGAATTTAACTTCGTGGGTTTTTTTAAAACATTTTCTGTTTTTTTAACATTTTTAACATTTTTTATAAAACAATGTTATTTTTTTTAAACTAAAATTAATATAAATTTGGCAATCTAAGATTTAGATATAAATATTAACCCAAATTAATAAAAACACAAAATCATGAAAAAAATTACATTATTATTTGCAATGCTATTGTTTAGTATTGCAGGAATGTCCCAAGTAGGAATTTCAGAAAACTTTGATTCAGGAACACCTGCTGGATGGACAGATACGTATGCAAATACAGCTACAGCTTCATGTGCAGGGAGTTCTGAGAGAGGTAACATATGGTCTAGTGCAACTACTGGTAACATGACTTCACCAAATCAAGTTGGAGCTTCCAATAACACAGATTTAACAATTAATTTTGATTATAAAATTGTTGACTATGATTTTTCAAATCCTATTGATCCAACTCCAGCAGGATGGGGAACAGCAGAGTTGCAATATTCAACTGATGATGGAGCTACATGGAATACTGTATTAACCATCAATGATGGTAATCACATTGTTTCAGCTTCTTGTGCAGCAATAACTCCAGTAGTTATTCCAGCAGCAAGTTTGCCAATGAGTTCAGATGTAAAATTACAAATTGCTAATACATGGGCTACAGGAGATTATTATTTTTATATAGATAATTTCAGTGCTTCTCAAGTAGTTGTTACAGCTCCTAACTGTACAGTATTAAGTGACCCTTTAAATGCTGCAACTGATGTAAGTGAAGATAATGACCTTACATGGTCTGCTGCAACTGGAATTCCTACAGGCTATAAATTAACAGTAGGGACTACACCAGCAGGAACAGATCTACTTAATAATTTTGATGTAGGAAATGTGACAACTTACGACTTAGGAACTCTTGCTTATTCAACTACATATTACGTAACAATAGTGCCTTATAACGGTAATGGAGATGCTACTGTATGTACAGAAGAAAGTTTTACTACAAGAGCAATACCTCCAGCAGGAGAAGTTTGTTCAAACCCTATAGTAGTAGGTTCTTTACCATATAATACTGTAGATGATACAGCTACCTATGGAGATGATTATACTGGCTCTCCAGGAGCATCTTGTACTTCAACTAATAATTATTTAAATGGAGATGATGTTGTTTATGCCTATTCCCCAGGATCAAACACTTCTATAGATGTAGATCTTACTGGTATTGGTAGTACTTATGCGGGAATATTTATTTATACTGACTGTGCTGATATTGGAACTACATGTCAAAATGGGGCTACTAATGGTGGTGCTACAGGAGATTTAGCTATTACTGATTATTTAGTTAATTCAGGGACTACATATTATATTGTAATTTCAACTTGGGCAACACCACAAAGTACAACGTATACATTAGATATAACAGAAAATACATGTACAAACGCTACTGCTACTTATACACTTGTTCCAGATTGTGGTAATACTCAATTTACTATAGACGTAGATGTTACTAACTTAGGTTCTGCAACATCTGTAACAATAGGTGATGATCAAGCTAGCCCAACACAACAAGTTTCGGCAACAGGTATTGTAAGTTTTGGACCATATGCTTCTGGAACTTCAGTTAATTTTACAGTAACTAATGATCAAGACGGTACTTGTGTAATAAACGGAAATGTAACTTATGCCTGTCCTCCTTCTAACAATGATTGTGCTACCCCTATTGTATTAACACCTGGAGCATTATTTGCAACAAATTCAGTTGTAGGAACAATAGTAGGATCTACAGACTCTGGAGAATTAGCAACAACATGTAGTTTGTATGGTGGTGGTGATGTTTGGTTTAGTGTTATTGTTCCAGCAGATGGAAATATAGATATTGAAACAAATAACAACTCGTCTTCATTGACTGATACTGCAATGGAAGTTTATAGTGGAACATGTGGAGCGTTAACCTCTGTGGCATGTGATGATGATGGTAGTGCAGACGGAAATTTCTCATTAATTAGTTTAACTGGTAGAACACCAGGTGAAGTGTTATTGATAAGAGTATGGGAATATGGTGGTGGAACTGAGGACACATTTCAAGTGTCTGCTTATAATGCTTCTTTAAGTATTGAAGACTTAAAAAGGTTAGGATTTGTAATATACCCTAACCCTGTAATTGATGAATTAACAGTTTCTGCTAAAAGTGAAATTAAGCAATTATCAATTGTTAACATGTTAGGACAAACTGTAAGAACAGTGACTCCTAATAGTAGGAATTATAAATTAAATTTAGCTGATTTAGCTTCAGGAATTTATTTTGTAAAAGCTTCAGTTAATAATACGGAAGGTACTTTTAGAATAGTGAAAAAATAAGTTTATAACATATTTTTTAAAAGCTCGTGTTTTATAACACGAGCTTTTTTATTTTTGTATTTATGGAAATTAAGTATTCATTTATTATACCGGTTTATAATAGACCAGATGAAGTTGAAGAGTTGTTAGTTAGTATGACAACACTTCAATTCACTAAACCATTTGAAATTGTTATTATAGAAGATGGTTCTACTTTATCTTCAGAAAATATAATAGCTAAGTTTTCGGACAGGCTGAATATTAGTTATTATAAAAAAGAAAATTCCGGACCGGGTGATTCTAGGAACTACGGAATGCAAAAAGCAAAAGGAAATTACTTTTTAATTTTAGACTCTGATTGTATTCTGCCAGAAAACTATTTATCAGAAGCTGATAAATCGTTAAGCGAAAATTATGTAGATTGTTTTGGAGGTCCAGATGCGGCACATGAGTCATTTTCTGATATCCAAAAAGCAATCAATTATGTTATGACCTCTTTCTATACAACAGGTGGTATACGCGGAGGGAAACAGCAGGTGGATAAGTTTCAGCCAAGGAGTTTTAATATGGGTTTATCTCGAAAAGCATTTGTTGCCACAGGAGGTTTTGGTAAAATCCACCCAGGCGAAGACCCTGATTTAACTATCCGATTATGGAAAAAAGGGTATAAAACAAAACTTATTTCTGAGGCTTTTGTGTATCATAAACGTAGAATTTCGTGGAGTAAGTTTCATACGCAAGTGCAAAAATTCGGAAAATGCCGCCCAATATTAAACAGTTGGCATCCAGAAACAAAAAAAATCACATATTGGTTTCCTACACTATTCGTCGTGGGAGTTATTTTTACTGTGGTTACATTATTATTATCACATTACTTTTTTGTTGCACTAATGGGGATTTATGTGTCTTTAATTTTTGTTGATTCTACTATAAAAAACAAAAGCTTTAAAATTGGCGCATTGTCAGTCTTCGCACTGTTTATTCAGTTTTTTGGTTATGGATTAGGTTTTTTAGAATCTACAATTAAAGTTGGTGTTTTAAAGCAAAAACCACAAGAGGCATTTCCTTATTTATTTTTTAAATAGAAAAGACTATTTTTACCTACCAGTGGGTTTAATTTCTAGAGCCCTGATGGTTGTATTAAAAGAGGGGGTTTAGCAGTTATCATGTTAATTCATGCTTTTCAGAAGCTTCTCTGAGGAAGTTGATTATATAATATTACTTTGATGAAATATAAAAATGGATTTGCATATATA
>JABSPO010000339.1 GCA_013214625.1 Flavobacteriaceae bacterium | reverse complement strand
TGAGCGTGTGTATTATAAAGTGACTGCTGTATAAATAAAAAGTTATATGCACACATTTATAAGAATTATTTCTAACTAGATTAGCGATGATTTTCAGTATAAAGTTGCGATAGATTGTTGAAAAAAGGAAGTTAATAGTTGATATGTACCGCAGAAGAATACCCTTTGTTACCACACATTTTGAGAGACATATCTGTCTCTTAACGATACAGTTTCGAAATAAAACAGTCAATGATATGATGATCCCTTGCCTTATATGATGATATACTTGTTCGAGCATTTTCCCAGTTCTAAAGTGAGCACAGTTAATTTTCAAGAAAGAAAAATATGTGCAAAGCGATTGACAGCAACATCGCGACTCTTTTAGAAGTATTCTTATAAAAATATGTACACCCCTGAATATCAAAAACAAAAGTATAAAAATAAACTTGGAAATTATTGACAATTTACAAAAAGCTGTGAATATTATATTTATAAATAATTGTAAATTGTAAACTTATAGTAGGATACGTGAATTTAAGATGGTCACTGAAACATTTATGAGAGCACATTTGAGAACACATTTATAAGTAGGACATGTTATACACCATGTTAAATTATAGCAGCATAACTATTCCCAATGATCACGTGACGTCATATCCCGTGACGCTAAAAAGCGGTGACGTCAGGCCCCTTTTTGCCATTTTGAAGTTGAGTTTATTAATTACAAATAAAGCCAAATAAGGGTATAAAACGTAAACTCATTTTACTCAAAATGAAAAGGGTGATTATAAATTATGCGTTACGCTTTAAAAACGATTTCCAGTAGCAAATATGGCACTTATTATCTAAATTACTGATAATATTCATATTGGTATATGCAAAATGTTTCCACATAAACGAGTTTGTGTATTCTTATATATATACGAATCCCACGTAAAAACAAAAGCTAGACTTTACAACTTTTTTATAAGAATCGTAAAGTTTTTGCAGCCACGTTTCAAACTTAAATATATGGTCACACTTCCCTAAACCAGTCTTCTTGGCACCTAAAGGATTCTTATAAAAAAGTGTGTATATAGAATATGGTTCAAGATAAAATCGCAAGTGTAAAATAAGAGAGGAAAACTTACATCTGTATGAAGTTATGAAGGCTTTTCTCGAGAGCGCCAACTCCTTTTCTCGAAAGATGGATGCCATCAGTTTTACAAAATACTGAAGTGTCAATAGTTCCCTTTGTGTTTATAATATAGTCACGATGTTGTACGAAAGCAAACTTGCAATGTTTGTTCATGCTGGCTCGAAAAACCCGATCGTTAATGTCATTTATTCCTGGGAGATACGAAGGGCCGATTTTCGGGAGTAACCCAGAGAAAGCAATTTTGGAGGTTGGGGCGAGACTTCTCACCATTTCCATTAGTTCAACAATTTTGTCGCTAGTATAGGCGGGAGAATACTGCGGAACACAATTTATGCCACAGTGCACTATAATTGTATCGAAAGTGTTACATTCGACAATTTTCTTGAATTCGTTGGCTATTCTATTTGGTTTCGCACCTGGATGGCAAGATATTACGGTTTCTTTACCAGGGTTGATGGCATCTTCTCTAATATGTTTTATTATGCTATCGCCTATCAATAAAAGGTCATTATGCTTTTTCTCGATCGTTGGAGAGACATCAGCTGGAACGGTTTTCTGTATTTTTGATGTATTACCTGTTTGGCTCGAGGACGAAGTTTCGTTCACTTCAGAAATCTGGTCTAATTTATTTGCTAAATTAGCGATGATAATGTCTTTCTGTTTCAGTTCTTCTAGAAAGCATTTTTCAGATTCCTCAATCCGTTTTATCAGAAAATCATTCATATCTCTCATTTGAGTGTCTTTCAGAGCGAGTTCATTTTCTACCTTCGTCAATCTAATTA
>JABSPO010000338.1 GCA_013214625.1 Flavobacteriaceae bacterium | reverse complement strand
TTTCTGCCTCTGCTTCTCTTTCACATAAATTGGATGTCTCTTTTTCAACTATAAATGCTATACCTGCACTTTTAGATATTTCAGTCATAAAAATAAAAAAATGAGTTTGTCATTCTTAACTTCTGGCTTTTTTCTGTATTTCACTAAAAAATTAGAGGCATTATCTAATTTTATAATATCAAATTTATCAACAGTTTTTAAAGAAAAGCTACCACTTCTAACTTGAACACCTGAAACCTTACCATCTATTGAAATAATTTTTTTATCAAAATTTTCTGTAAACTTACCGTCTGTAAAACTTATTTTTTTTACAAATAGGCGCTCTTTTTTATTTTTACCTCCATCCCATGATGAATAATAAATAAAAACATTTTCTCCAATTTGTCTAATTGCTTCTAATTGCCAATTTTTTGGAAACAAGTCACTAATTTTATATTCTGTCCTGACAAGTTCTTTTAAACTATTTGCATTAAATTTTTGAACAAGTATTTTTTTCTTATTCTTTTTAAAAGTTAATACTTCCTTTTCGTAAGAAAAATAGTATTTATCGCCATCAAATACTTTATAAGGTTTACTTATTGAATAAGAATAATCTTTCGATAATTTCACTTGTGCAGTGATGTTCCCCAATGTTAAAAAACATAGTAATAGTAATAATTGCTGTTTCATTTAATTTTAAGTTTAGTTTAAGTTTATAATGTTTTTATGACATTCGTTTATCAATAAAATCAACAGGTTTACGGCTCATTTTAGGAAAACGTAGTTTATTGATCTCTTTAGCATCATGAAATTCAATTACTGGAGCAACACGTAATTTTGCTCTAAAGTGATCCTTTATTTTAGTTAAAAATTTAGCAGAGGTATCTTCAGATGCTATTTTTATTAAAATTTCATCGGTACCAATATCGTTAGTACTAATTTCAATAATATAGCAATCAACTTCATCAAAATGATTTAACAAATCATGCATTGCCGGTGGATATATAGTAGTTCCTTTATACTTTACCATTTGTTTTTTTCTACCTACTACAGGTCCTAAACGCATGGTATTTCTTCCACATCCACAGGTATCATAATGTGCTTTTACTACATCTCCAGTTTTAAAACGCAATAATGGTAATGCTTCAAAACCAAGGGTTGTAATTACCAATTCTCCTTCTTCTCCATTCTTAACCACTACTCCATTGTCATCTACAATTTCTGTAATAATTAATTCTGGATGATGATGTCCTCCTTGTAAATGTTCACACTCTGTAAAAGCTGTTCCCATTTCGGTAGATGCATAAGTAGAATACAATTTTACATCCCATTTGTCAGTGATCTTCTTTGATAAGGTATTTAACGAAAAATCTTCCTTTCGTAATGATTCTCCAATACATATTACTCCTTTAACACTTGATGCGTTATAATCTATTCCGTTAGCCTCGGCATATTGAATTAGTTTTAACAAAAAAGATGGAACAGCAATTAAATAGGTGGGTTTAAATTTCAAAATAGAATCCCATTGTAATTCTGGAATACCAGCGCCAACACGAATCATTCCAGCCCCTAACTTCCTAATTCCTAAAAAATAAGCTAAGCCTGCCATAAACCTACGATCCATTGTGGTCATTAACTGAACTACATCATTTTTAGTCACTCCAGCACAAGCAAATGAAATTGCTTCATTATACGCTAAACGATCCAAATCTGCATCCGTTAAAGCAAACGTTACAGGCTTCCCTAAAGTTCCAGAAGTAGTTACATAATCAATAATTTTATTTCGTTCTACACAAATAAAATCATCATTGTACTGTTGCAAATCATCTTTAGTAGTTAAGGTTATTTCTTGCAAATCTTCTATAGTTTTGATTTTAGAAATATCAATCTTATCAGTTTGAAACTTACGTTGATAAAAAGAAGAATTAGTATT
>JABSPO010000337.1 GCA_013214625.1 Flavobacteriaceae bacterium | reverse complement strand
ACACATTTTTGATGTATTTTTTACATAAAAAAAGCCATTTTCTGAAAAAAAATTCACTTATAACTCCTTCAACATGCTAATCAGTGAACTTGAAATTAGTGATGGAAAGCTTTTAAATAAAATTGAAAATACATTTGACGAAAACCAAAACCTTATTGAAAGTAAAATTTATTTTGGAAATGAAATTTATGAAAAAATATCAACTGAGTTTAACGAGGTTGGATATATAAAAACAACCTATCAAGAAGGTATCGAGATTGAACGGATGGAAAGAATCAATAACGGTAAAAATTTTGAAAATAAATTTTACGAAGAAAATGAATTAGTAGAAATTCATAAATATCAATATGAGTCTTCACCCAAAACAGGGGTAACTAAAATTTTTGATTCTCAAAATAATCTACTAGCGATTAGAAATGAATACTTTGACTCAAATGATTATATCCTCAAGTTCGAAGAATTTAATGCTAATGAACAATTGATGGAAGAATCAATATATGAAAGAGAAAATGAATTGATATTAAAAGAGACTCAGAGAGACTTCTACAATGGAGCTATTGAATATATAAGCACATACGAATATGATTTTAAAAAGAACTTAATTCGGAAAGAAATAAGGGCTATAAATAAGAGCTTAGTTAGCGCTAACCACAATCGCTATGATGAAAAAAATCGCTTAATCGAGGAGAACCGCATCTCTAATGGTGAAAATGTGAATTATCAACATATCTATTCAAATTAAAAAAAAGCACCTAACAACACCTATAAAATAATACAGGTTTTGTCCCTTAATCCAAAGGTTTGTGTAAATTTACATAGTCGCCAAACCTTTTAATTTACTCACCTCAATTATATTTAATTTAGAGGTGTTCGTGATTTGAAAATTGGCTTTTTTAAAACGACAAATTAAAATCAAAACAAAAAGCTTATGGCTTGTGTCGAAACGAAAATCTGTGGATTTTCTGCCCCGTACTATTCATAGCTAAACGTTAGGCATAATTTAAAGAAATATGAAACCTAAATTTGACATAAATAATCCAATTGTAAAATTAGGTTTAGAAGCATTAAAAAAACAGACCAAAATTGCACTTGAAACATCTCAAGATGTGGAAAAAGCAATTATGCCAATTTATGCTATACCAAAAGCTAAAGCTCATCAAAAGCCAAAAAGAAAAGCAGAACAATTTGGTTCTGGAGTTTTATTTACAATAAAAGAGAATTATTTTATCTTATCAACTACACATTTATTTGAAGCATTTGATGGATATGCTTTACAAACTGGTTTTGGAGATGGAGAACAAATCGAAGCTTTAGGTGGCGAAAGGTTCTCTTCAGGTAAAATAGAAAATCCATATTCAAATCAGCTTGATGCAACTGTATTTCACATTCAAACTGAATTAAGTCAAAAACTTAAAAACTTAGCACTGGGTATGGATGACTTAGACTTAGAAAAAGATGATAAAAAAACTAAATCGATATATTTAGCGTCTGGTTTCCGAATAAAAAAGTCAAATACAACTGGTAATCAGGTTTATTCTAAAAGAGAAGCATTTCCCTCTATTCAAGTCGATAAAGATGTCTACGAAATGTATGGTATTGATAATATTCGACAAATTATAACATCTTACGAAGATGACATTTTAGTTAATGGTCATTGGCAAAAATCTCCTAAACCAAAAGGTTTTAGTGGTGGCGGATTAATTAAAACAGAAGGAACTGACGCATTAAGTTTAAAATCTGCAGCATCCCCAAAACAAAAACTAAAAGGAATTATAACAGAACAACATCGAGAAAAAAACAATAAGCCTGGGATTTTGATTTCAACGAATATAAATGTACATATGAGTTTAATATTCCGATTTATGCCAGAGTTATTCGAATAAAAAACTATGCCTAACAACACCTATAAAATAATACGGGTTTT
>JABSPO010000336.1 GCA_013214625.1 Flavobacteriaceae bacterium | reverse complement strand
CAGAAATTGCTGGTAACAAACTGGCCATACTGGCCAGAAAAAAAACGAAGGAAATCATCGTATTGGGGGCCAGGCGTGGGGAGACGTGTTTATAGCGCTGAAAAGAGTGATGAAGTGGTTGATATATAATATAACGTAGATATGAAAGTCACGTGACCATCACGTGACTAACAAACTAAGCAGATGGGAAATAAATGTGTAGTATAAATATATGTAGAATGAAAAGTATAAAAGCAATAGTGGTAAGGTTAACGTTAACCTTCAAGCCGTCATTGGAAACTTTTGCTTTGTTCGGCGTGAAAAAAACATCAGAAACTATCTTCAAGTAATACACAAGCGACATCTCATCTTGCAAAGTAAATTTTTATTAATAATGGTGAAGAGATGTTGTAAGCATATTAGGTAAAAGCTAAAGCACCATTGAAGAGGCTTAATAGGCTTTTTGTAGATAGTTAGTATTATGTGATAAGAGAGAGCCTATATGTTGTTGTTGTTTGATATGGAAGCTGTTTGAAAGAAGAAAATAATTTGATTAAGATAAACTAATTGGTAAGAAAAGAAATTTATGGAAGGTGGTAATTTATAGAAATAGTTTGAGTAAAGATAATAGAAAAGTAATTGCGAGTGCAGGAATTAGAAAATAAAGGTGCATTTGGGATATTACAATTATATAAGCTTAGAGCAGTAGGAAGCTTGCCTAGAAAATGCAGAAGGAAATTATTTCAATTCCTGAAAGTAGTATCCAGCTGGTATGATGAGATGACCAATGAAAAGGGCTGAAATGAATGATTAACCAATAGGAAGGTAGAAAAAGATAAACAAGAAATGGAGCGACTTTCAGGATAAAGTTTAAGTTTTATTAGGTTTGCTAAGAGCACCTTTTAAACGGTAGGGGAACAACGCAATAATACTAATTTAAAATACCGAAAGCGCTTACATATGGCAGGAGGATGGAAATATATTTATACCTTTCAGCGGATAGGGAAACAACGCGATAATACTATAAACTAAAGGAAGCGCTTACATATGACAGGTGGATGAACATGTTCATACCTTTTTCAATCCATCTATTTGGTCCTTTCCAAAAAGGTAATACAAGTCAGCAATGTGACTAATTGGTGCGATTGCCCCTTCACCTTTATCATCGTTATTTAGCTTTATTTTGAGGCATCCGTTCGCAGTCCAAAATCCACTAATCATTTTTTTCTTGAACATTGCGTTGCTTTTTCCCAGAAGATATCTGAAAGGTCCACACAAACTTTCGTTAATGTATATTTTTGAATCTTCACTAACATGTAACTTTACTCTATCTTCGTCGCTTAAATTTCTAAGTTTCTTTCGGTTGTATATAATAGCCTGGGCATCTTTCCGATTTGTTAGTTTCGCTATCACCGTGTTTTGATTCTTTCCTTTAAGTCTATGCACAGCCTGGAAATCTCGCGGCACAACTTCTACTCCAGCAACTGAAAAAACATCTACTACCGACTTTTCAAGATCTTTTTGTGGAATATTGTCTGGTATTCCGACGATTTCGATGGTATCACGTCTCTCGTATTGATTATTTAAGCTGATGTTTCGTTCAACCTCGATCAATCGACTTTCAAAAACTCGTTTTGTGTTTAGTTTTTCCTCGAACAATTTATATAAGTTTTCTATCTTTTCGTTCAACCTTGTTTCCAGATCCTCACTTTTAATCAACAAATCGACAAGTTCTTCTTTCTTCTTCTTATTTAGTTCTTTAGTTCTTTTTTCCTTTTCGTCAGCCATAGTTAAGTATCAGAATAACAAATTTTCGAAAAACCACGCCTGACCAAACGATACTGCTTACTCCGCCATCATTAAATTTTTTGAGCTACTCAAAGCTACTCTTTTTATTGAGAGCATATTATTGACGTTTAGAATCAAATTTGCCAAAAATGTTGTTTAT
>JABSPO010000335.1 GCA_013214625.1 Flavobacteriaceae bacterium | reverse complement strand
ATTGTTTTAATCTTCCTTTAATGAAGCAGATTTAAATTTAAATATCATTTTCTTGAGCGTAATAAGTTCTTCAAAGGCTCATATCAAAAATAAAGCAATAGGCGTATTTGATACGTTTTGGTTAGAGGGTGAAAGAGGTCGTTTCAAAATTGCTTTTTAGACGACCTCTTATTGTTTACTTAAGGGGGGGCTATTGAATGAGTATTTTTATTTTTTTTTGTTCATCCTTTGTTTTGATCGATAATAAATACAAACCATTGGAGTAATTTGAAGTGTTTATAGTAATAATTTCATTTCCTTGGGAAGCGATTGTGTTTATTAGCCTTCCATTCATGTCTTTAATATAAATACTGATTTCTTCATTTAAAAGAGAGCAATCCAAATGAACTTTATTATTGTTAACGGGGTTAGGATAAAGTTTAATTAAATTATTTAGTTGAAAATCATTAACCGCTAAAGAATTTATTTCAATGCAATTTGAAATACTATTGCAACTGTTTTCTGTAACCTGAACAGCATAATTACCATTAGTAGTAGGAGTGTAACTTTGGTTAGTAGCTCCAGATATTGAAGCATTACCATCGTTACAATCTATCCATTGATAACTTGCACGATCTAAATTAGCAGATAATGTATTATTGCTATTTGTAATCGTATAACTCGGATTAGCAGCATATTTACAAGTCCTTAATTTGTATTGTTCTATTTCAGCTTCAGTCATATTATGAATACTATTGGCAGGTGCTGCATTTATTGTGTAATAATAAAAAGCTTCAGAATCGGCTTGACTTAATCCCATGGCTACATAATAATTTATATAAGGTAAGTGATTGGCGTGTCCAACAGGGAAGGCGGTAGCACTATTAGTTCCATCACTCCAGGAGTGAACACCTACTTCTGCGCCAACATCTATTATTCGTTTGTTACCAGCAAAAAACATATCGGTTGCTCCAGAAGCTATAAAAGCATCGTTATTATAGGCATTTACAGCAGGCAAGTAAGTAATGTATCCTCTGTTTTTTATTTTTTGTGCAGCAATTAAATTTGCAGTGTCATCTTCACTACCAGGCATTTGCATAAAAACTAAAGTGGTTACATTTGGGTAGTTGTCAATGAATGTTTGCGTAACTGTTGGAGTGGTACTACCAATTACTCCATGTAATACTGCAAATTTGGAGGCGCTATTAGGAACATCAAAACGCAAAGGACCATTCTCATTGAGCGTAAGTGTATTTAAATAAGTACTTAAACCTGTTATTTCAGGTGTACAATCGCAAGACTCAGCTGTCGTTTGAGCATGTGAAACATAACTGATAAAAAAAATAAGTAGCAGGAATTGTGATAAAGGGGATTTATTCTTCATATCTAAAAAATTAATTAATTACATTTTATAGATATGGTATATAGAAAAGACTATACAAATTTAGTTAATACATCCTCTCAATTTCTTCCATATGTTAGAGGATAATTTATAGCTAACATAAATTCAGTTCAAATATATAAAAAATAGTTAACTTTTAATACATGACACCATGTCATATTTTTCCACTTGGCATACAAATTGACTATTAGCTAATCGTAAAAGTTAAACGAATACATAATTTAATATAATAAAGATGAGTAAAATAATTGGAATCGATTTAGGTACAACAAACTCTTGTGTTTCTGTAATGGAAGGTAATGAGCCAGTAGTAATACCTAATGCAGAAGGAAAAAGAACAACTCCGTCTGTAATTGCTTTTGTAGAAGGTGGAGAGATTAAAGTTGGAGATCCTGCGAAAAGACAAGCGGTAACAAACCCAACTAAAACTGTTGCTTCTATCAAGCGTTTTATGGGAAATAAATTCTCAGAATGTGCTACAGAAATCAGTAGAACTGCTTATAAAGTAGTAAAGGGAGATAATGATACACCTCGTGTTGATATTGACGGACG
>JABSPO010000334.1 GCA_013214625.1 Flavobacteriaceae bacterium | reverse complement strand
TAGCTTCATCGTTGGCCATTGCTCCATTCTTTATAGTGTTTGTATACTATAGAAATTTTGATACAGTAATTTTCTTTCACGGATTGTTTTTATCCTTAATTATATCCATGCGTGAAATCACGAAAGATTTAGAAAACATAAAAGGAGATTTAACGCTGAATTACAAAACGATACCTGTTACTTATGGTGTAAAAATCACAAAGTTAATTCTAACAGCATTAATTGTATTTACACTCATTACGGCTGTTGTTTTAGCAACTAATTTTGAATTAGGAAAAATGAATTATTACTTTTATTTCACGGCAATGGTCCTGTTGTTTTACACTGTAAAATTACGAATTGCTAGTAAGAAAGCAGATTATGTATTATTACACAATGTTCTTAAGTTTGTTATTGTTGTCGGAGCTTTTAGTATTGTTTTAATTAAGCCTAATTTAATACTGAACAAGTTACAAGTGTTACTAACGCTGTTTTAATTGAACTATAGATAGTAAGTGTATAAATACTGCTAAAGGCATTAAAAAACCAGCGATTAAAACATAGGGGTATTTTAGCGCTTCTAATGGTAATAACGGGACTGAACTGCCATATAACTCAGGTACATAAGTTGTTGTTAGAAACACAAATATTACAGAAGCCAATACTATTAAACCGAGGTAATTCCAATAAACCAACCATTTTTCAGATAATAATTTTAGTTTAAATACAAGCAAACCTATTATCGGAGCAGTGAAAGCAAATACCATATCATAGTTGTATCCCTCAATACTCACTTCCTTGTGTAATATTCCTTTTGCTACTGAAAAAACAAAAATAAGTTCTACTGGCACTCTAAAGGTTTGCACGTAAATCAACCAACGTTCAGGGATGTTTTGAATCCATTTATGGTTTTTGTTTTTATATAGAAATATTCCTGTAAAGACAAATGATGGAATTATTAAAAATAAAGCAAATCGAGGAGGGAAGCTATAACTCATTAAAAAACCAGAACTTGCTATTATTAATATGTATACTTGCCATATCAGCAAAACAAGTAATAATATTCCCTTTTTTTTCTTTTGTATTTCTACATCAAAAAAAGTTTTGTTTATCGTATAAACACCACCTTTAAAAACAATAAAAATCATCACAAATGTTAATCCAATATATGCCAGTTGTAATTCCATACTATTTTTTTAGCCCAACAGTGGGTTTGTTATTTTATTAGTCTTGTATTATTACTCAAGAGTGTCAATACTTTAGATATTGATTGCTCACCATCTTCTCCTATAACAGCTCTAATTTCAGTCATTGCTTTTTCCCATTCGGGAATTATTTCCTCTACGAATATTTTCCCTTGATGAGTTATCTCAATTATGGGAAAATTATTTCGGCTTAGATATTCCTTATCGACCAATCGTTTTAGGTTTCTATTTAAAGAAGATTTTTCTAAATACACAAAGTCGGACAATTGTTTTTGTGTCAATCCACCTGCTTTTGTTAAAACAAACAATAAGGTTAGCTGGCTATCGGTAACCTTAAAAGGAGCTAAATGCTTTCTGAAAATATTTGCAGTAATTCGGTTTATGCGCATTATTTTTCCTGAGATGCATTCTCGAGGGTTAAATTGTTCGATGTTTTTAAACTCCATAAAACAAAGTTACGCAACATAAGTTGTATATGCAACTCATATTGTGTAACAGAGCCTTTGATGTTGTTTTATAAATATGAAGTTGTTGCTAATCAAACAGTAGAATATAGAAATTAGTTTAATAACTTAATACATTTCACGCCGTTCCAGTTTTCTGGATAAGGAATAATAGCTGAAATATAGGTCGCGTTAATTTTATTGGATTCGGAACTTAAGCCCCAAACGGATTGATTATCGCTTTTAGTTCCGTAAGAAGTAATATAAGTGCAATTATTAGGGTCGCTAACACCTATAACAGTTATTTCGCTTCCGCC
>JABSPO010000333.1 GCA_013214625.1 Flavobacteriaceae bacterium | reverse complement strand
GTTTCTTTAAGTTACACAATGTAGAGAAATAGCAACCATCACAGGGGGGTCTGTACTAAAATACCAGACATATGATACTAAAGTCCTTTGGCCATCTGCAAGGCACCACCCATAGGTGGTTGACATTTTTGTATTTTAGTACCATTAAAAATGATTTACCATTTCACCCATTTTCTGGCAGACACCCACCCCAAAATTGGTATTTTTTCTGCAATTCGTCGCGAAAATTTGTAGCAGAAGTCTGATTTAGCATACTTGCTGACATTTTAACTCTGCAGTGCAATTATTTTTTATGTTTGTTAGCAAAATCCATCGCCTTGCAAAAGTTAGCTTCAGAGCATTAGCAAGGGCAGCCGGCGTAGCTGTTCTGCATGTGAGTAAAATCACAGTATACTGCGCCGTCGTGGTATACTGCGTCGTCTGATATTCGCT
Organism: Flavobacteriaceae bacterium; assembly: GCA_013214625.1. Lineage (GTDB taxonomy): Bacteria > Bacteroidota > Bacteroidia > Flavobacteriales > Flavobacteriaceae. The sequence continues at coordinate 1,520 of JABSPO010000333.1, read as the reverse complement.
TAATAAATGTATGGAGAAAAGTACATCCTATCCTCAAAATAATGCTACGACAAATCGAAATGCTTCTTGACAAGATTTTATTTTTGAATATGGTACATGCATAAATTTCAAAACTTTTGACCGTTGCAATAAAGAAAATTATCGTTGCTTATCAGTTGAAGGGAGAGGTATCATAATGAAAATGTCATGAGCGCAAAACAGGAAAAAATAAATAGTAAAACTTTCGAAAAACACCCGGCCGGGGACGAGAATCTAATATATTTTTTATTGCGCCTAATGAAAACAGACGCAGTATACTACGGCTAGACACAGGATACTGTGTCAACGCAGTATACTACGTCGGCGCAGTATACTGCGCTTTTACTCAACTCTCTGAGAAATAGCTGCGCTACCACTGATTTTTGTTGAAAAACTTTAGCCATTCCACTGTCCTTTATTTTCAGTAATTAGCTGTTCAATAGTGGATTAGTAAATATGCTAGGGAAAATAGCTGTTCTATCTATGCTTTCAGAAGTGTAACTGTCCTGGATTCTCCTATTCTAATAGAATTTGGCTAGAAAAGAGAACTGTTCCAGTCCAATTTACAAAGATTCGTCGTTTAACAATTTGCTAGAACATTAAGGTGTTCCAAGGTATTATCAGAAGATTTTTTTTGCACAAATTATAACCATGACTTAGTTATGACAAAGTAGCTGTACATGTTATCTGTTCCGCTGTCCTTGATATAGAGTAGATTTTTTTCAAGAACCATAGTGCTGGAAGAAAAGAACAGCTATTTCTCGGAACAGCTCCAACGGATGCCCTTGCATTTAGGAATAAAATACTTAAACCTGATTTTGTCCGAAATCGATCAATGTTACCCCTTTTCACGGTACATTTTTGTACAGAATTTCACAAAGATATGCATAAGTTGTTAAAGTTTAGCTAATACAACGTTGCGATTTTCAGAAATTGTAAACATTGCCTTCTTGCGTCTTGTACCTAGCTAGCTATACTTGGCGCCCTATACTTTTTAATTATTTTATTTCGAGCAAAATGTGAAAGAAACAGACCAAGAATCGTTTCCCTGATGACATCCATTACTCGAACTCAAACGACTGCCTGGAACTAAACTAAACCAAACGAACTTCTTCGTTGTTCAAACCTCACTTTTAATGCGCCATCTTTTCGTTTAATTCTTCTCCTTGAAAGATAATCTTTGTCAGACTTAAATCTCGTCAATCGAACAATCGAAAAACATTCCAACGAGTGATGAGATGCAGGCCCTTCTAATTGCTGGCATCAAGGTCGTGGAATAGGAATTTATATTAAGACTCTTAATATAACCTAATATTTAACATTTAATAAACGAACTGAGAATTTGACTCGATTTATGTCCACTTTTAAACCAATATTGACTGTAGCTGGCGTAAGTTGGGGCGGAACAGCTGTGCCTCCATTTTCCAAGAAAAATAGGTAAATTTTGGTGTAAAATATTTCAAAAAGCACGGAAAAGCATGAGCTATGGTTTACGCCGCTAG
>JABSPO010000332.1 GCA_013214625.1 Flavobacteriaceae bacterium | reverse complement strand
ACCTCCAATTGTTACTACGGGTGCTGTGGTAAAACTTCCTGAATCTAAAAATACTGCAGAATCTAATGATGAGTCACCTCGATCTGCAACTACAAACTTTAAATGGTATGTTTGACCTGGAGTTACAACTTCTCTAGCTGTTAGTTTTGTTGTTCTCGCATTAAATTGTATTGGAGCTACACCAGCCCCAGTATAATCTATATGAAAACCGTCGTTAGATGGATTTGGATTACAGAATCCATTATTATATATGGTACCGACACTTACAGGTATGGGTTTTCCGTTATTATCTAAAATTAAGTTTCCATTACCATTTTCTCTTAATAATGCAATATTCTTACCACCGTGATTGTATTGAATTTCTGGAGTAGCTGTATTATTGTCATGATCAAAAGTATCAGCTGTAATTCCAGGACCTGTAATGATAAAAGCAAACCCATCTTGAACTGTTTGACCAGGACATTCGTATCCTTCTGAATTTGCAGCAGCATCCGAGTTATTCCACTCCTCTGAAGCAAAAATATAATCAAATTCCATGTTTGCTGTTAAAGGCACAAAATCAAACTCTATAACTGTAGCATCTGAAGTTACAACGTTATCACCTAATCTAACATTTAATATTTGTTCAATATCTGAATCACCTAGCCATTCACTGTTATTGAAGGTTCCATTTTGATCTATTGTTTGGCCACCATTACCACTTGTTGATGGCGCATTATTTGGTCCTTCAGATGTTACAGCGCTACCACTACTTAAAATCATTCCTTTTTCAAATGGAAAATTTGAGTCATTAGCTTGTTGTCCAGTTGGGGGGGTATAGGTAAAATATCCATAACTATTAGCGTTAGTAGTTCCATTGACAGCGTTACAATATCTAAAGGTGGTATTTGTCCCTTGTGAACAGTTGTCAGTTAATACATTGTTAATTAATTGATCAATTGACTGTGAAGACTCTGGTGCTCCAACAGGGTTCACATCTATAACAGTTTGTGAAAACGAAAACTGTACTATAAATAGTGTAATTAAAGGGGTTATTTTACTAAACATGTGCTTATTTGGTTTTTTCATTACTGTATTATAACAGTTGACAAGGTAAAAACCCTACCCTGAAATGCAAAAAAAATCGACAAATAACACGTTTTTTACCTTTAATGTGATTTTATATAAAATAAGCCCCGATTACTAATATGTAATCAGGGCTTATTTTTGTGATTTGGATTTATTATTTAAAAAGGCCTTGTGTTACAAATCCCTCTTCAATAATAATTTATACGAACCATAAATAAATAGGAATGTCCATACTATTACGATGACTATTTCATACCAATGTACTGCATAGTCATAGCTTAAGCTTTCTCCTACTTGGTTCGCTACAGCTTTTACTGCAGATAGGCGAGAAATAGGTTCGTTTATTAAGTTACTCATTGCGCGGAATGGGAAAAAACTTAAAATAGTATCTGGTACAGTACTCTCTTTACCGGTATTCCAAAAAATTAACCCGTAAATAATCCATTCAATAAAATTCCATATCACTAAAAAACCAAGTGCAAAAGCAGATCGTTTGATAAGCATACCTATAAATAAACAAAATGAAAAGAAACCAATATGTTTTATAAAATAGGCAAGTATAAATTCTAGGTCAGAAAAAATAATTCCAAATTCTGTATAGTTAGAATATACAAGTCCTAATATTAATGAGATTAGGAAAACAAATACAGTAGAGAGAATAGAAAACACAACGACCATTAAAAATTTAGAATAAATAAATTCTTTTTTGCTTAGTCCATCAATTAAATTTTGTTTTAAGGTACGGTTGCTATATTCATTAGCTACCATGGATATAATAATGATCGCTAAAAACAGCTTAAAAAAGGACGCTATAAAGGCATTGAAATGCCATATGTATGGAAAATTAAATATTCCCTGCTCTGCTAAATGGAATTTAATAGGACCTATATCAAATTTTATTG
>JABSPO010000331.1 GCA_013214625.1 Flavobacteriaceae bacterium | reverse complement strand
CTTCATTTCATAAAATAGAAGAAGGCTACGAGCATCAGGTAGCTATGAAATCAGATATCAAACAACCAGAAGACTTACTAAGTTGGAATGATATGTTGAATCAGTTTGGTGATTTTTTACCACAGACTGTAAAGGATTTTTTAAATGTACCTAGACCAATTTCTTTCAAGCCAACCAAGATTGTAAATCCTTTAGAGAAAAAAGATTTACTTCCGTATTCTGATGTATGGTTTAAGTTTAAATGTGCTAATGAAGAATTGTCTTTAGCAGAAAAACAGCAAATGCTAACCTATGTTTCTGATTATAATATTTTAACAACAGCATTAAATATCCATGCGAGTAAAGCACACTTTGGAAACACACAAATGGCTAGTCTAGATCATTCCATGTGGTTTTTTAGAGATTTTGATATTGATGACTGGTTGTTATTTTCTATAGATGTACCAAGTACGCACGGAGCAAGAGGTTTTTCAAGGGGGAATATTTACACTCGAGAAGGGAAACTTGTGGCCTCCGTTACTCAAGAAGGATTAATGCGACCAATGAGAAAGAAAGGCTAACCTTTTTTAGTTCCTTCTCCTAGAGGAGAAGCTTAGTATGAGGTGAAATTGTTTGCGAATTCTCTATAGATAACCACTACTCAATACTAAGAGATAGTCATTTTGAAATGAAACGCAGTGTAGTGAGAAATCACATACTGAAAACAATAAATGAGATTTTATAAAGGTATTAGATATCCTCGTGAAGGAAAATCAGTGGCTTCGGTAACTCAAGAAGGATTGATGTAATCTATGAGGAAGAAAGGCTAACCTTTTTTAGTTTTTTCTCCTTGAGGAGAAGCTTAGTATGAAGTGAAATTGTTTACGAATTCTCTATAGATAACCACTACCCAATACTAAGGGATAGTCATTTCGAAACGAAACGCAGTGTAGTGAGAAATCACATACTGAAAACAATAAATGAGATTTTATAAAGGTATTAGATATACTCGTGAAGGAAAATTAGTGGCTTCGGTAACTCAAGAAGGATTGATGTAATCTATGAGGAAGAAAGGCTAGCCTTTTTTAGTTTCTTCTCCTTGAGGAGGAGCTTAGAGTTTACACTCAACTTGATTGGGTGATGAGGTGGAATTATCACTGCCTTCCGAAAGTTTTAATCAAAACTTAATTTACTGTCAGCTTGAGGCTGTCGAAATCCATAAAACGCTAGTTTTTATAAGACTTCGACAGGCTACCATTGCTGGGTTTTAATTATCTTTTTAGCGAAAAATGCGCTTTAAATTCCTTATCAGGATATCCTTCAGATTCTCTTCCTTTATAATAAATCACAAACCAATAATCAGTTGACGGTAATTGACTGTTGTTATACGTTCCGTCCCATCCGTTTCCAGAAGGAGCAATTTGGATAATAAACTTACCAAAACGATCAAAAACATTAATTTTTGCATCTGGTTGGTTGAATAGGTTTACGATGTTCCAAGTGTCATTAATACCATCACCATTTGGGGTGAAAAATTTCGGGTACTTTAAAACAAAAATCGGCAATTCATAGACACCACAATTTCCGTAAATGTCTAGTATTGTCACAACATGATCACCTGATACTACATCGTGAAACACATTACTGTCTTGAAAAGGACCATCATCTAATTGATATTGATACGTTCCTTCACCATTTGTAAGCGTAATGGTAACCGTTGCTGTGTCTTCAAAATCATCTGTAATAGTATAGGTTGCTATTGCGGTACTAGACACCAATACCTCAACGGTAGTAGAATTGTAATTACAGTTTGGCGGAGTCTCAGTAGCAATCATTACTGTTTCAACAGTATATTCACCTGATTGGTTTGTTTCATAATTAACTCCTGTGTGTACTAAAACATTGTTTAAGTACCAGTTTACTATTACTTGATTTGAATTTAAGTTAGATTCGAGAGTTACAGTTCCTATTGGAGAACCATCTATCGGATCAATACAAATTACG
>JABSPO010000330.1 GCA_013214625.1 Flavobacteriaceae bacterium | reverse complement strand
AGGTGGCTTTATACATATTTTAATACATCTTACTTAGCAATCAAATGCCATTACAAATGTCAATCTGCAGGGGGGGGGCTTGGATGTATGTGTTATTGAGTCATCAACTATTCTGACCCATTGTCTAATTATTGTGCCACATTACCAGTTTGATTTATTCTTCTGCAAATTGATAATCTATTGTGTTGCTAGACTTACTTATTTGATAAAGTTTTATTTCATCCTTTTCAGGATAACGTAATTCATAACTATAACCAAACGGTGTTGTTTTCCATTTGTTATCTTCTAATTTAAGTTTTTTTATTTGCCTTAACACTTCCTTAAACTCAATAGAATCTATTTTTAAATCAAATGTTTCATAGAAATCACCTATAGCTGAACTATTTCTATCTTCTAAGACAGTAAAATTTTTAATCTTAATTCCTAAATCACTTTCAATTTGAAATGAGTAATCTGCTGTTTTCGAACAAGAAACTATCATTATTGCTGCTATTAAAAATATTCTTCTCATAATTAGTCTTTTATTGTTGCTGTTCCTACAAGGTCAATCCAAAAAGGAGTGCCTCCTCCATTTTTCCATTGCCCGGCTAAAGTTAATAACAAAACTATTATTCTTTAATCTTAAAACGCTACCTCACAACCCTTTCATCCCAATCTTAACAACCTACGTCATCAGACACAATTCCAAAAACAAGTAAACAACCTGTTACCCTCCCTTAAAAACAAAGAAAAGCTACGTGTGTAACCTCTCTTTTATTATCTATCGTAGTACTTAGTACTTCCAACCTGCCTATTGTTTTTATACTCAGACTTTGACTCTATTTTACCATCCTCATAGTAAGTTATATAGTCTCCGTGCCAAACCGTGTATTTATAATTGTATACTTCCTTTAACTGACCGCTTTCATAGTATTCCTTCCAAGTACCATATTTATTACCTTTACTATCATACTGACCTTCAATATCTATTTGACCCGAAGAATAATAGGTAATGTTTTCACCAACAACTTGTCCATTACTAAATTCGTTTACAAGCCTAATTTTTCCGTTTGGGTGATAGTATGTTTGTTTACCATCTGCTATATCATCATTCTTATAATTAGTTACAGAATGTAACCCACCCTCATAATGATAACTTCTCCATTCACCTTCTTTCTTTCCATTCACATAGAAACTACTTTTATATATTTGCCCATCTGAATGATATTCATTGCAAGCTCCGTTAAGAATCCCACTACTATAGTATTTATTAGCTTTAATGCTTCCTTTCTTACTGAAAAACATCCAAATACCAGTACGATTGCCCTTTTTAGCAATACCAACTGCTTTCACAGAGTTATTGTTATGATACTCCTTAGTTAATTCAACGTCTGGAAAACTAACCCTTATACCATTAGAATAATAAGATACTCTGTCAAAAATGCCTTCATCTTTGAAGAAGAACCAGACGTTCTCTCTTTTGTCATTAACAACTTCTCCTAACTCTCGTAAACATTTACTCTCATAAAAGCTATGATGAAAGGTTTTCTGAGCATATACGATACTTGAAAATAAAACTATAGCTAAAAATGTAATGTGTATTTTCATATTCTTAGTTTCAACTAAACCAATAAAGAGAAGCTACTTCAAAAGTAACCTCACTTTATTATTTTACTTTATTGTTATTAGCCCATCTAACGATAGTATCTCTCACATAAACCTCTTTCTCAAAATATTTGCTATGATAAGTGAACCTTAAATTTACGGTATCCTTATCCATATTATTTGGATTGATAAGTTCTTCCACAATACGAATCGTTACTTTTTTCTTGCCTACTTTATGAGCAAAAACACCAAACCATGTGTAATCAGGTTCTTTAAGAAATGTATCTCTTTTTATTATACCTTCAGAATATTCATTGTCAACTATAACTAATAGATATTTATTCTCAGCTTTTTTAGTAGAGTAATAACGTATTTCTCCTCTGTTTTTCCCAAGCTTTATGGTGTCTGGAAGTTTTATTTTAAAAAACCAACTCTTCTCATAATCTATACTACCTAAA
>JABSPO010000033.1 GCA_013214625.1 Flavobacteriaceae bacterium | reverse complement strand
CCTTTATATTATTAGGGTCATAAGAGCCTATTAAAGACTGTTTTAAGTTAAATACGTTATTATATGGAGTTTGATCGCCTGAAATAGGATTTATTGTTGCTATAAAATTTAAAACATCCCCAATATTTACTGTTGGTGGTGGTAAAACATTAAAGTTTAAATTTATTGTTCTTGTTTCAAATGGACTCAAGTTTAAATAATCAAACCCTACACTATCATTTGTTTGATTTATTATGGTTTCAGTAGCAGATAAAAATGTTGTTTTACCATCTTCAAAACTAAATTCAATACTTCCACTTTTAGTTGTGGTACCAATATTTTTATATACAATTTGATACCTAGCATCAAAACCAGGTCTTGCCTGTGACATAGGAATTATCGCAACTGTAACATCATCAATATTTTGATTTTTCTTTAAACAAAAATTAGCGGTTTCAATATTGTTATATCCTATAAAATTAATTTCGTAAGAACTTGGGGTAGCATCATAGTAATTTGGTACATTTGAGGTTGCTTCTGTTGTATAAGTACCGTAAGAATTTGTATATAATTTATAATTTCCTTGTTCATCAGAATAAGTAGCAAAACTCTGCGCTCCATTTGTTGCTACCACTTTTACATTAGGCACTAACAAATCAGCAATATCACATCCATTTTCATCTATATCTAACGTAACGGTTCCATTTATTTCATTATTTCGTTTTGGATATAATGTACAATATTTAGTAAATGTAACTGATGATGCTAAAGTATTATTAATTATATCTACAGCTTCTGAAGAGATATCATCTACACATATATTTTCTAAAACAGGTAAATTTGAAAAATTATTTTGTGCTCCACCACTTGTAACAAGTATATAGTTATTATAATTTGACTCAGTAATATTATCATTCCCTCCATTTTTCAAATTAAGATAACTTAGTACTGGATTATAAGCAATATTTATTTTTTTTAACTCTATATTACTACTAAAATCCAAAGTAGTAAAACTATTACCTGCACAATTTATATAATCCAAATTTTCACTATTACTAATATCTAAACTAGACAATTGATTACTTGCACAGCTTAATTGAATTAACGAAGTACAACCAATAACATCTAAGCTTGTTATATTATTATTACTACAATCTAACCCTAGTAAGTTATTATAATTAGTTAAGTTTAATGAAGTTAGATTATTTCCTCGGATTTTTAACTTTTCTAAATTATAATTATTATTCATAACTAAGGTTTCCAAGCCTGTTCCTGAACAAAATAAAATTCTTAAGTTTACATTTGTTGATATGTCAAGATTTTTCAACGATGATAAATTCCAAGTAGAAATAATATCTAACAAAGGAGAGTTATCTGTCTTTAAAGTAACTATTCCTGTTTGATCTTGAACTCCTGATGCATTTGTTCTAGATAATTTTACACTTATAAGAGCAGGATTATTACTTAAGTCAATTTTATCTATTGTAATATTATTAGTTACGTATTGACTTTCCATAGAAGCAAACGAAAGTTCTAAATATACTAGATTATTAAAATTATTTATTACAATATCATTTGTTTGATTTTTTAAATTTAAATCAAAAAATTTAATACTCGTAACATTTTTAAAAGCTCCAATACCTGTTAAGTCATAAATTCTATCATATTGTAAATTAAAGCTATCACACATGTCAAGACAGTTACCTAATTCTAAACCTTGATCTGGACCTAAATAGTTATTAAAACAATCTTGCACACAACTGCCATAATTTTGAATATCGTAATTATATCGGTAAAAATCACCTGTATACGCTTCGGCTTCAATAACTTGAATTTCATTATCATCATTGGTATCAATTACAGGATTGTGGTTTAGAAGCCATTGTTTAAAAACTGGATCAGGAATTGATACGTTTTGAGCTTGATGAATTCCAAACACAAGTAATGCTAATAGAAGTAATTTTATTTTCATAGTCAGTTAGTTTTAAAAGATGATAAATATAGTAATTATATACTAAGGTTCAATAAACAACCTATTCTTACCCAGCTGCATAAAATCACAAACAAAAAACACCGCTAGAAGAACATCTAGCGGTGTTTTTGAATAATTTAAGTTTACTTTATGAGATTCCCGCCTACGCGGGAATGACATCTCTTTCATATCATGAGATTTCCGTTTTCACGGGAATTACAATGACAATTACATATTAAGCGTTTTGCTTTTTAATTAAGTTTAGTGCAGAACCTTCGTTATACCAAGCAATCTGACCTTGGTTATACGTATGGTTAGCAACAATAGTATCTTTACTACCGTCAGCGTGAACTGCTTCTATAGTCAATGGTTTGCCTGGTGTAAATTCATTTAAATCTATAAAATTGAACGTATCATCTTCTTGAATTAAATCATAATCTGATTCGGTAGCAAACGTCAACCCTAACATCCCTTGTTTTTTCAAGTTAGTTTCGTGAATACGAGCAAATGACTTAACAATAACTGCAGCTACTCCTAAATGACGTGGCTCCATTGCAGCATGCTCTCTTGAAGAACCTTCACCGTAATTATGATCCCCAACTACAATTGTGTGTATTCCTGCAGCCTTATATTTACGAGCTACATCTGGCACTCCACCAAACTCACCGTCTAACTGATTTTTAATAAAGTTTGTCTTTTTACCAAAAGCATTTACTGCTCCAATTAAACAATTATTAGATATATTATCTAAATGCCCCCTAAAACGCAACCATGGTCCAGCCATAGAAATGTGATCCGTAGTACATTTACCGTGTGCTTTAATCAATAATTTAGCACCTTTAATTTCGTTCCCTAATGGTGTAAATGGCGTTAATAACTGTAATCTTTCAGAATCATCTGCAACCACTATTTTAACTCCACTACCATCTGCCGTTGGTGCTAAATAACCATCTTCTTTTACTTCAAAACCTTTTGGAGGCAATTCCCATCCTGTTGGCTCATCTAACATTACCTCTTGCCCATCTTTATTGATTAGAGTATCCTTCATCGGGTTAAAGTCTAACCTTCCTGATAATGCAATTGCCGCAACCATTTCTGGTGATGCTACAAAGGCATGTGTATTTGGATTCCCATCAGCACGTTTTGCAAAGTTTCTGTTAAACGAATGAATAATAGAGTTTTTAGGTGCGTTTTTAGGATCCTTATAACGAGCCCATTGTCCGATACATGGTCCACAAGCATTGGTAAAAATGGTAGCGTCTAATTTCTCAAATACTTCTAAAATACCATCTCTATCCGCTGTATAACGTACTTTTTCTGAACCTGGATTAATTCCTAATTCGGATTTCATCGTAATACCTTTATCAATTGCTTGTTGTGCTATAGAAGCTGCACGAGATAAATCTTCATAAGAAGAGTTGGTACAAGAACCAATTAATCCCCATTCCACTTTTAATGGCCATTCGTTTTTATTTGCCTTAGCAGTCATATCGCTACCAACTGCTGTAGATAAATCTGGAGTGAAAGGTCCGTTTAATAACGGACTTAATTCTGATAAATTAATTTCAATAACTTCATCGAAATATTGTTCTGGATTTGCGTATACTTCAGGATCCCCTGTTAAGTGTTCTTTAATTTCATTGGCAGCATCAGCAACATCACTTCTGTCAGTAGCACGTAAGTAACGTTCCATTGACTCATCATAACCAAATGTAGACGTTGTAGCTCCTATTTCAGCTCCCATGTTACAAATAGTTCCTTTACCAGTACAAGACATTCCTATAGCTCCTTCACCGAAATACTCAACGATAGCACCTGTTCCTCCTTTTGCAGTAACAATACCAGCGACTTTTAAAATAACATCTTTTGGCGCAGTCCAACCAGATAATTTACCTGTTAACTTTACTCCTATTAATTTAGGAAATTTCAATTCCCAAGCCATTCCTGCCATTACATCTACCGCATCAGCTCCTCCAACACCAATAGCTACCATTCCTAAACCACCTGCGTTTACAGTGTGCGAATCGGTACCAATCATCATCCCTCCAGGGAATGCATAATTTTCTAATACTACTTGGTGAATAATTCCTGCTCCGGGTTTCCAGAATCCAATTCCATATTTATTAGATACAGATTCTAAAAAGTTAAAAACTTCATTAGAATTATTTAAAGCATACTGTAAATCTTTACTAGCACCTTCTCTTGCTTGAATTAAGTGATCACAATGTACAGTTGTTGGCACTGCAACACGCTTTTTTCCTGCTTGCATAAATTGCAATAAGGCCATTTGTGCAGTTGCATCTTGACATGCTATTCTATCCGGAGCGAAATCAACATAATCTTTTCCTCTAGTATAAGCAGTAGTTGCTTTCCCATCCCAAAGGTGTGTGTATAAAATTTTCTCCGCTAGTGTTAAAGGCTTCCCTGTTAATTCTCTAGCCGCTGTTACACGGGCTTCGAATTTACTGTAAATTCCTTTAATCATATCAATATCAAAAGCCATATCTATGTTTTTAGTTAATTATTACTTGAAGTCTTGCTAAATTACGAAAAATATAGGGCAATTAGAAGTCCTTCAGTTCTTAAACAGGGCAAACTCATCCTTTTTTTTCTGAAACAATAAATTGATTGAAAAGAGAAAAAAGTGTCAATTCGAGTGTTTTAAGATACGAAAAATGTATCTAGAATATGCTTTTTTTGTTCTCGATACATTCCGATGAAAAATCGGAACACTCGAACTGACGATAGCTACAAAAAAAACTTAACTTATAGCTGTTTTAGTCCTAATCTTGAAAAAAATAAAGTATGAATTTCCCTTGAGTTCTTAAAGAGATTGATAACTAACAAAAAAAATCCCGAGTTTAAAAACTCGGGATTTAATATTCTATCTTTTTTTATTTAGATTCCCGTTACCCAATCAAGTTGAACACAAGCTTCACGGAATGAAAAATTCAACGGATGCTCAATGCAGAGCCTCGAGAAAATCTTTTCAATTACATTACTAATTGCTTTTGAGATGGCTTAAACCTAGTTAAAACAATACCATCAACTGCAGCTTCATACTCTTCCATAGTAGGTGTTCTACCTAAAACAGTAGACAATACTACTACTGGAGTAGATGATAATAAAGATTCTCCTTTTTTCTCACCAGAATCTTTAACAACTCTTCCTTGAAATAAACGAGTAGAAGTAGCCATTACCGTATCACCAGGTGCTGCTTTTTCTTGATTACCCATACATAAGTTACACCCTGGACGCTCCAAGTATAGCATGTTTTCATATTTCGTACGCGCTAAACCTTTTGGTGCATTATCATCAAAAACAAAACCAGAGTATTTTTCCAATACTTCCCAATCACCTTCTGCTTTTAACTCATCAACAATATTATATGTTGGAGGAGCCACTATTAAAGGTGCTTTAAATTCAACCTTACCATGTTGTTTTTCAATGTTTTTAAGCATTTGAGCTAAGATTTGCATATCTCCTTTGTGAACCATACAAGATCCTATAAAACCTAAATCTACTTTTTTAGTACCACCATAATAAGATAATGGTCTAATATTATCGTGTGTATAACGTTTAGAAACATCATTATTATTAACATCAGGATCAGCAATCATTGGCTCAGAAATCTCATCTAAATCAATAACAACCTCTGCGTAATAATTAGCATTAGCATCAGGTTTTAATGCTGTTTTTTCTCCAGATTTAATCTCTTTAATTCTTGCATTTGCTTTATCCAATAAACCTTGAAGAACTTGCTTTTCATTATCCATTCCTTTATCAATCATGATCTGGATACGGGATTTAGCAATATCTAATGATTCGATTAAAGTTTCATTTTCTGAAATACAAATAGAAGCTTTCGCTTTCATNTCAGCAGTCCAATCCGTAAATGTAAAAGACTGGTCAGCTGTTAAAGTACCAATATGCACCTCAATAATTTTCCCTTGGAATACGTTCTCCCCTCCAAACTGCTTCAACATTTGCTGTTGTGTAGCATGAACGACATCACGGAAATCCATGTAAGACTTCATTTCTCCTTTAAAAGTTACTTTTACAGATTCTGGAATAGGCATAGAAGCCTCTCCTGTAGCCAAGGCTAAAGCAACTGTCCCAGAATCTGCTCCAAAAGCAACCCCTTTCGACATTCTTGTATGAGAATCACCACCAATAGTGATTGCCCAATCATCTACAACTAAATCGTTAAGTACTTTATGAATTACATCAGTCATGGCATGATACTTCCCTTTAGGATCACGAGCTGTAATAAGACCGAAGTCGTTCATAAAGTTCATTAATCTAGGGATGTTAGCCTTAGATTTATCATCCCAAACTGAAGCGGTATGACACCCTGATTGATAAGCACCATCAACAATTGGAGAAATAACTGTAGCCGCCATCATCTCTAATTCTTGAGAAGTCATTAATCCAGTAGTATCTTGAGAACCTATAATATTTACTTCCACTCTAACATCAGAACCTGCATGTAATGTTTTACCAGGCGTAGTTCCTACCGCATTTTTATTAAATATTTTTTCAACCGCAGTTAAGCCTTGCCCTTCAATAGAAATTTCTTTTGAAGTAGCATAAACTTGAGGAGCATCGATTCCTAATGTTTTGGCAGCAAATGCTTGTAATTTTTTACCAAAAACAACAGCATACGAACCTCCTGCTTTCATAAATTCCATTTTCTGAGGCGTAAACGCTGTAGAAATGTCTTTTAATTCTTTATCTCCATTATAAAGTCTCTTTTCCTTAGTATTTATGGTAAGAACAGTTCCCGTTTCTACAGAATACATTTCTTTTAAAATTGGATCTCCTTCTTTATCACGTACTATATTTCCTTCAGCATCTTTTTGCTTTACCCAGTTTTGAAGATCTAAACCAATACCTCCTGTTACACTAACAGTTGTTAAAAAAATTGGAGAAATTCCGTTTGTTCCTGCAATTACCGGGGCAATATTAATAAATGGTACATACGGACTAGATTTAATCCCTGTCCATAAAGCTACATTGTTAACCCCTGACATTCTTGACGAACCTACTCCCATTGTTCCTTTATCAGCAATCAACATTACTCGTTTACCTGGGTGTTTTTCTTGTAAAGCAAGCAATTCATTTTGCATATCTTTATTGTGTTCAAATAAACACTGACCATGCAATTCTCTATCTGATCTAGAATGTGCGTCACCACCTGGAGAAAGTAAATCTGTAGAAATATCTCCTATACCAGCTATAAACGTTACAATTTCTATTTCCTCATCAATTTCCGGCAGTTTTGTAAAGAATTCTGCTTGTGCATAACTCTCTATAATCTCTTTTGCAACTTCACTTCCGTTATTAAATGCTGCTGTCAAACGAGCTGTATCCGCTTCATAAAGGAAAACTTGCGTCTTTAAAACTTTTGTGGCTTGACTTGCAATTGCAGTATCATTTCCTAAAGCTAAATCTAATAAAACTTCCATAGAAGGTCCACCCTTCATATGAGACAACTGCTCAAAAGCAAATGCTGTTGAAATTTCTTCTACTATTGATTTTCCTAAAATAATTTCTTTTAAAAATTTAGCTTTTACACCAGCAGCACTAGTGGTTCCAGGTAAAACATTATATATAAAAAAGTCAAGAGATTCATTACGATACGCATTATTTACATCTTTAATTTGTAAAATAATGTTACTTAACAATTCACTTCCATCAATTGGCTTAGGATGCAATCCTTGGCCTTTTCTTTCTTCAATTTCTTTAAGATAATCTGCGTATGTATTCATAAAAGGTTTCTTTTTAATATTAAAGGATTACTTGTTAATTCTTTGGTTATTATTACATATTCTGTGAGTTTACAATACCCCCTTGATTATGTCAATACCAAAAGCCAAATAATCTATGTTTTCAATTTATTATTATTTGAAGTGTCGCGAAATTACGAAAAATATAAGGTAATTAGAAGATATTCAACCATTAAAGAGATTTAACGAATTATTTTTATTAAGTAGACACTTTTGCTACGTATTTTTCATTAAATAAGAGAAAACTTCGCATTAAAATTAACAAATCCTCAATTGTAGCACCTACTTCATCTTAAATAAATTTTTCACCCTATTACTATCTCTTAAATTTGTCAGAGGGGTTTCGAAATATTTATAAATTACATAGGATAATACATATGTAATAACTAAATACACAAAAACATAGCCTATTCTTTGAAGCAATGTAAACCTCTCAAAAGGCAAAATTAATGTCATTAGCCCCAATATAAAAGTATAATGTAATAAGTATATTGAATATGAATATATACTTATTTTATATATAATATTTTCTATTAACCGAAATGAACACTTTAAGTAATACAAATAAGGGAGAAACATACATATTGTTATAGAATTTAAAGGTAAAAACAATACATCTATATAAAAGGAGTGCTCCTCTTGTGTGCTAGACATCATAAAAAGCATGTGATTTATCACCAATAATACACTCCCAAAAATCAATAGTTTATGCCTCCTGTTTTTAAGCCAATTGATATAATAAAAATGCCCATAAGCTATAATAAAACCATAATAAATTGCGTCCAACCTATATATCACAACTTCTTTTAAACTATTATCCCAATATCCTATAGACAAAGGTTCGGTTACATGTTTTAAATAAAAAAAAGCTTTGGTTAAAATACAAACAGAAATCAAAAGCAATGTGCTTAGTAAAAATGATTTTTGCTTAGCCTTAAATATTTTATAACAAAACCATAAAATAATGGGAGAAAATAAATAAGCATATTCTTCTACAGATAAACTCCAGGCTTCAGGAAAAAAAAATGGGTGATTTGTAATGAGGTTTTGTGCAAAAAAAGGAAACAGCCCTATCTTTTCTGGAAAATCATTTTTAATGTAATAAAAGAGAATGATATTTAATAGCAATATTAAAAAATATAAGGGTAAAGTTCTAAACCAACGTCTAGTCCAAAAATTTAACACCTGTTTAGCAGAAAAGCCCTCTTGGCTCATTGTTTTCAATAAAATAGTACCAATCAAAAAGCCACTTAGTGCAAAAAAAACTTCTACACCATGTAAGCCAATAAACCCAAATACATTAGTTACTACATTATTGCTTTTAAAAAATACAATAAGTACATGAGAAAACAACACCATCAAAATAGCTATTGCTCTCATCAAATCTAAGCCAAATACTCGTCTATTTTGAATGCTCATTTTATCGCTTATATTTTTTATCGCGATATTGTAATACCGGTAATTCTACAAATCTATATATCAATTCTGATAAGAGTATTGTTAATCCAAAAAATAATAGCAGTTTTCCAATACTATTTATTTCAATAGCTGTTATCCGTTGTATACTCAATAATACAATTGAATAATTAGTCAAGTAAATTGCATAGGATCGTGTACTTATATATTCCACTACTTTTTTTAACAAAATAATTTGCTGTTTAAGTTCTAAAAAATAAGGGAAAAACATCCCTAAACTAATCACTAATAACTGTAAATATACAAACACATAAAAAGCTAAATATATTTGTGGTTGCATGTTAAAAACAGCAATACTCACATGTAAGGCTAAAAATACAACACCTCCTATTACTCCTAAAGTCTTTCTGTATTTCTTACAAGTGTCACTATATTCCCTATATATGTAAATTAATAAAAAACCGATATAAATGGCATCTAATCTATAAATTACCACTTTCCTAAATAGATCACTCCACTCTTTATAAGAATGGATTTTCACAGTATAATAAAAATTAATTTTCAAGAATACCCCAAAAACAATAAAAGCTATTGTTATCCATAAAAACAATTTAACCGAATTCTTTTTCTTAAAAAACAATAACGCTAAATACAGTACCATAGGCAATACTAAATACGCATATTCTTCTACGGATAAGCTCCATGCTTCAGTAAAAAAATCAGGATGAGCTGTCGTTAGGTTCTGCAAAAACAAAGGGTAGAGTTTTAATTCACCTACTAAAGACTTATTCAACAAAAGAAATATTAATATATTAATGATTAATACTACCATGTAGTTAGGCAATGTCCTTAACCATCTTCTTTTCCAAAAAACCATTAAATCAGACAAAGCTGTTTTTTTATTTTCTAATTGCTTTAATAATATCCTGCCTATTAAAAAACCACTTAACACAAAAAACAAGTCTACTCCAATAGCTCCCATCACTCTAACTCCTATGACAAGAGTACTATCGCTAATAGGAAACAACAAATAGGTTGTGTGAGAAACTACAACCAAACTTATCGCTAGTGCTCTTAGCACATCCAATCCATATATCCTATTCAATTGCTTTTCCATTAATAAAACCCTAATTGAGTTGGAGAATCTACATATTGGTCTACATGTTGTTGCACTTTTTTATACACCCTCATTTCTGGATATACTAATACATGTATCGACCTAGTTGACCACTCATTTAAATCTAAATAATAAGCTCCATTATATTCTTTTACATTTTTTTGAATAAGATTAGGTAATTTTAATGTTGCCTCTTTATCTTGAAAATGTATCCTACAATATTTAGGTTTTCCTGAAAAATAACTAAAGGCTAATATATGATCATACCTTCCTACTAAATTAAAAACAGGAAGAACTAACATCAAAAATATAAAAATGACTTTTTTTACATAATTAAACTGAAACACTTCTACAAAAGAGTTTTCTTTATCGTTATAGAACACATAAAATAAGGTAAACACATTAAATAGTGTTAGCGGGAAAACAATATACCCAAAGCCACCTTTTAAAAATGTTGTCAAAATTATCATATGCATAATAGCAATTAACCAGATTGCGATTTTTCTTGTTTTTATAAAAATTAATCCTAAGCCAAATGCTGCTTCTAAAAATGGAATTGCGTAGGTAAATACCGCCCTCATCCAATAAGGTACAAAAGGGATTCGCTTACTTAAACCATTCATCCATTTTTCGAAGAACAAATCATTGTACTTATGCATTCCGCTCCAAAAATACGTTCCTACAAAAATCAATAATAAACATTGTTTAGCTAACTTTTTATCCCCTTTATAGTAAGATATAGCAAAGACAACAAAGATTAACTCGAAGAAAAAAGGCTGTAGTCTATTTTGATCTAATAATGCCCAATACACGTATAGCAATGTAATTACACCTCCTACTTTCCAATTTGGTTTAAACACAAACACGCCAAAGAAAATCACGAATAGTAGAATCAATATTACATCTACAGTGCCATTTGGTACCGGTAGCCAATTAAAAAATGTTGCCATTGGAAAGCTTCGATCAGAAAACCATAAATTCCAAGACATAAACATCGCTAACATAAAAGCAATAAAAGCAGCTAATCGTATTACTGCTAATTTATCTTTTTTAAAGAACAGAAACATACTTCATCCTAATTTAGGTTGCTAAAAATATAAAATACTTTGAAAAGATTAGTATTTTTGGGTTATAAAATAAACTCATGAATTTTAAACAATGGCATAAAATCACATTATTTTGTATTTGCATACTCATAATAAGTGGCTTAGTCTATTATTCAAACTTATCCAACAGACACAAAGCAATTGTTAAAACTCATATTTTATATACACTAAATATTATTGACTCTGATTGGAAAAAAAATCATAATGAAAACACCTTAGAATTCACCTCCCCTTCTTTTTTAATTGACAATATTTACAAATCAATGGAAGGTCCAAAAGCCCTTCAATATTTCTCTTTTAATACTGATAAAGATGAACTGCTTTGGATGACCTATTTTCAGGTTACAGCACTAGATAAAAATGAAGAAAATATACTTTCTAATGATTTTATTTGCCACACAAACATCAACTTTATACCACAAGATCATCATGGGCGTTGGAATTTAAACAGTAGAATGAACAACCAATTCCCTAGGCTTATATCTTTATCACATGGTGTAGAGAAAATTTCTTTTCCTAAAGGATTTGGTTACCCCTTTTTTAGCGACGAGAAGTTCTTTATGGTTACCCAGTCCTTAAATCATAATGTTACAGATTCTATATTTCAGGTTAAACACCGTGTTTCAATTGGATATTCTAATAAAAAATCACTAAAACCTTTATATCCAAAATTGATTTTTATGATGCTTCCATATGATACTGAAAATCCATATGAAATAAAGCAAGATATGCCAGCCAACTCATGCATCCCTATTGAAACAAAAAACCACACCTATCAAGATGAAGAAGGAAACTTCTTATCTGGACACTGGAAAATTTTTAAAGGGAAAAGTAAATACACCTATAACGTAACAAATTTACTAGCAATTAAGGACACCGTTACACTACATCAAATAACCCCACACTTACATCCTTTTGCAGAACGCTTTAGATTAATTGATAACACAAGTAAAGAAATTATTTATTCATGTGAAGTAACTAATCATAAAAACGGTATTGGCTTAACAGATACTCCAAGCTTTAAAAGTGAAAAAGGAATTAAAATGTATCCTACTCATGACTACCAATTGGAGTTAACAACGAATAATACTACCACCGAAATTCAAGACATGATGGCAAGTTTATTTTTATTCTTTTATGATAAAGAAATGGATGAAAAAATAAAAAAATACAATGATGCTCTTTAAAATATTAAAAATAGTACTGTGTTTGTTGCTTTTTAATGGTTGCTCTCAAAAAAAAAAGCTTCCTATACTTTCTAATTACATTAATAATCAAGGACAAAAAGTAAGCTATACAATTAATAACTTTAATTTTACAACTCAATTAGGAAAAGAATTTACAGTAGATGATACAAAGGATAAAGTTTATATCGCTAATTTCTTTTTCACAAGCTGTCCATCTATTTGTCCGCCAATGAGAGCTAAGTTAATTGATTTAGCTAATACTTTTAAAAACGAGAAATTCATGATTTTATCATTTACAATTGACCCTGAAAATGATTCAATAGCTGTTTTAAAAGAGTATGGTGAAGCTACTGAGATAGCTCCACATAAATGGTTTTTTTTAAGTGGAGATTCTATACAATTATCAAATATTGCTAAAAAATTTAGAACAAGTTTTTCTAAAAATAATGACGGTACAGATTTTTACCATTCAAGTTTTGTTGCATTAGTAGACTCAAAACAACGCATTAGGGGATTTTATAATATTTTAGAAAAAGAGGCTGTACTCTTACTAAAAAAAGATGTCACCATTTTACTAAAAGAAAACTACTAACTGATAACTTTTATTTAAAAAAATTAAATAGTTTTGCATAATTTTATAAAGCAATGTCAGAATTCAAAAAATTATTACGCAAGTTTTTAATTTGGAAATACAAACACCTTACCCAACAACAATTTATTTATATTCTGAGTATACTGGTTGGTTTGCTAGCGGGAATAGGTGCAGTAATACTAAAAAACTTAACACACTATATTAAATCCCTTCTTGAAAGTGAGTTTATTGTAGAAATACATCAAGTATTTTATTTCATATTTCCCATTATAGGCTTGCTCCTAACCCTATTGTCTATAAAATATATCATTAATAAAAAAGTTGGGCATGGCATTCCTTCAACACTCTATGCTATATCAAAACTAAAAGGTATTATGCCAAAACATCAAATGTGGGCATCATTACTTACAGCACCTTTAACTGTAGGTTTTGGTGGTTCCGTTGGATTAGAAGGACCTACAGTTGCTACAGGTACTGCTTTAGGATCAAATTTAGCGCAATTGTTTAAATTAAATCAAACCTCAAGAACTTTGCTCATTGGCTGCGCTGCTGCCGCTGCAATGTCTTCAATATTTAAGGCGCCAATTGCTGCTATTATATTTGCAGTGGAAATTTTCAGTCTAGAATTAACCATTATATCTATGATACCGTTACTACTTGCTTCCGTTTCAGCAGTATTAACTTCATACTTTTTTTTAGGAGATGATGTGTTACTTCACTTTAAAATTGAAGACAAATTTCAGTTAAAAGATGTATTATTTTATGTTTTACTCGGAATTACTTCTGCAGCAACATCAATTTATTTCAGTAAAGTTTATTTTGGAATTGATACGTTTTTTAAACGCTTCTCAAACCCATATAGCCGATTATTAGTTGGAGGAATTGTAATTGGAATAATTGTATTTTTCATCCCTCCTCTTTTCGGGGAAGGTTTTGAGGTAATCAATAACGTATTAAAAGGAAACATTACAGAGGTAATTACAAACAATATTTTTAATATCGATACGGATCAAATAATAGTGGTATTTGCACTCCTTATTGGTCTTGTTACGTTTAAAGTTATAGCAATGTCATTTACATTTGGAGCAGGAGGCGTAGGTGGTGTTTTTGCTCCAACACTATTTATGGGGAGCATATCTGGCTATTTATTAGCCATGGCGGTTAACTATAGTAATTTATTTAATCATCATTTATCATCTACCAATTTCGCTATGGTTGGCATGGCTGGTTTAATGGCAGGGGTGTTACAAGCACCACTAACAGCTATTTTCTTAATTGCCGAAATCACCGGTGGTTATGAACTTTTTATACCTTTAATGATTGTATCATTAATTTCATTTTTAATTACTAAAAAATACATTTCTCATAATATCTATGCTGCAGAATTAGCAAAACGCGGAGAACTTATTACACATGACAAGGATAAAAATGCATTATTGTTAATGAATATTGATAGTATAATTGAACAACATTTTATTACCATAACACCAAATATGAAATTAGGCGATATGGTTAAAAGTGTTGTTGCAAAATCTAATCGAAATTTATACCCTGTTATAAACAGCGAGCATGAATTTTTAGGAATTGTATTGTTAGATGATATTAGAGAAATAATGTTTGACACAACTATGTACGAAACAGTAAAAGTCTCTGATTTAATGCACAATGCGCCAAGTGTTATTTTTTACGAAAAGGAATCTGTACAACAAATTATGGATAAATTCACAAAATCTCGAGCATGGAACCTGCCTGTTATAAAAAATGGAAAATATTATGGGTTTATTTCTAAATCGAAATTATTAACGGCATACAGAACAAAATTAATTGAAGTTACGGTATAAACCACAACCTAAATTAAGTTCTAGATTGTAATTTGATATGCTAAAACAAGTTTTTTATAATTTCTTCTTTAGTAACTCGTTCTGCCTCTGCCTTATAATTTTTAATAATTCTATGCCCCAATACTCCTAAAGCAACAGCTTGAACATCTTCTATATCTGGGGAGAATTTCCCTTGTAACGCAGCATGTGCTTTAGCTGCTAATATTAAGTTTTGAGATGCTCTTGGACCTGCACCCCAATCAATATACTGCTTTACTTGTTCTGTAGCATATTCACTTGCTGGACGAGTTTTACTAACCAACCTTACTGCATATTCAACAACATTGTCAGCAACAGGAATTCTTCTTACTAATTGTTGAATCGCTATAATTTCTTTAGCATCTAAAACCTTATTAACTTCTGTAGATATATCTGATGTAGTCTTTTTAACTACATCCACTTCTTGTTGAAAATTTGGATAGGTTAATTCAATAGCAAACATAAAACGGTCTAACTGAGCTTCTGGCAAAGGGTAAGTCCCTTCTTGTTCAATTGGATTTTGTGTTGCCAATACAAAATACGGCAATTCTAATTGATAACGATGACCAGCAACAGTTACTGATTTTTCTTGCATCGCTTCTAATAAGGCAGCCTGAGTTTTAGGTGGAGTTCTGTTAATTTCATCAGCTAAAATGATGTTACCAAAAATTGGTCCTTTAACAAATTTAAATTCCCTATTGTTATCCAATACTTCACTTCCTAAAATATCAGAAGGCATTAAATCTGGTGTAAATTGTATACGTTTAAAATCTAGTCCTAAAGTTTGAGCTAGTGTATTCACCATAAGTGTTTTTGCCAAACCTGGTACTCCAACTAACAATACATGACCTCCAGAAAAAATAGCTAATAATATCTGATCAATAACAGCATCTTGTCCTACAATAACTTTAGCTATTTCCCGCTTAAGTTCCTTATGTTTTTCTACAAGTTTATTTACCGCTGCTACGTCTGACATATATTATTTTTTTAACCAGTTATTTGTATACTCACAATCTCTATATTCTCCTGTGATTTTAATGTATGTATCTTTAATTTTTTCTTCTTGCCATTTCGCTACAGCATTAATTTGCTTCTCTTTTAAAGCTAATTCTTTAATTTTCAAGAAGTCTTTTCCATATTCAGCAACATGCTCTTCTTTTTTATCACTAACCATCAATAACTTGTAAAAAGCTTTTCCTGATCTATCATATTCCAATACTGGGTTAGACACTACTCCTTCTTGAAGGTTGATAACTTGAGAGTATAATGAAGGATCCATTTTTGTCAATTCAAAATTATGATCGTACGTTTCTGGATTTCTTAATTTACCACCATCAAATTTAGTTTCCTTTTCATCTGAAAATTCTAAAGCAGCTTTTTGAAATGTAATTTCTTTATCTAAAATTCTTTTTCTAATCGTATCAGCTAGTTTTTTAGCTTCTTCTAAATTAGCATTGGATATGTTTGGCCTTAATAAAATATGACGTACATCTACTTCTTGCCCTCTAATTTGGTCAACCATTAAAATATGGTATCCATGATCTGATTTAAATGGCTCAGAAATTTCACCTTCTTCTAAACTGAAGGCTGCTTCTCTAAATTCTTTTACAAACCTTGGCTTCTTACGGTGAATAGTATATTTCCCTCCTGTTGGTCTTGACCCTTCATCTTTAGAATATAATACCGCTTTAGACGCAAAGCTTGCTCCATTTTCTAATATATCAGCCTTAAATTGTTTAAGCTGATCAATTACTTTATCAATTTCGACTTGTGGCGTTTTTGGCTTAATTACAATTTGAGATACTTTTAATTCTGCACCAAATGTAGGACGATCCACTTCAGGTATTTCATTAAAAAATGAATATACTTCTTCTGGGCTTACTTCTACTTCTTCAACAATTTTCCTAGTCATTCTACCAGCAAGCTTGTTTGTTTTAACCAGATCAAATAGTTCTTTTCTAAAAGCAACTTCATCATCCTTTTTATAGAACTTCAATACTTTATCCAGATCACCTCCTATTTGAGATTTCATGTAATCTATTTGCTGATTAACAGTACTCTCAACCTCATCATTGGAAACAGTTATACTATCTTGAATAGCGTTATGTGCATATAACTTGTCTTCAAGTAATTTCCCCATAACATTACATCGTGTGAAATCTGCTATAGATACTCCTTGACTTTTCAATTCAATAAACATCTTATCAACGTCAGAATCTAACACAACATACTCCCCAACAACTGCAGCAACACCATCTATTTTAACTTTTTTGTCCTGTGCAAAGACACTTCCTGTAAAAGCTAATAAGATAGCTAAACTATTAATTGTAAATTTCAAATTCTTTATTTTGTATTGCATCTTTTCTAACATCAATTTCTAATTGCTTAATCAGCTTTAATTTTCTTTTATTTAGGATAATTTGTTCTAAAGTTCGTTTCACATATTCTTGTGGTGCTTGTTCATTCCTTTTTAGCAAATCATTCACTCGCACCAAATATACTCTTATTGAATCTTCAAATTGTAAAAAATTAGATTTTTTTAACAGTTGTATATTCTTTGGTGTATTTATTATTGGCAATGTTTTAATAACTAGTGATTTCTTTACCCATAAAGAATCGTTTAACATAAAAGAATTAAATTGTATAGAAAGAGAATCCAACACAACTTTATCTTCATTATCAAAGCGTTTAAATTTCTCCTTTATACTTTTTAAATCCTTATAATCTTTCTCTAAACAGATATACCTGTACTTTAACAATTCTTCATTAAGCTTGAAGTTTTGCTTAGAATATTTATATAATGTATCAAACTCTGAGTTAGAAATTTCAGTGTTCAATTGCTTTGTAATTATGGCATCTAAATATGCGTTGGTATACAACTCTAATTTATAGTCTTGAGCCAATTGTTCGAACGTTTCTAATTTGGATTCATCTAAATTAAGTATTGCATGCTGCTTTAACAATTGCTTTGTTGCCCAATTATTAATGTATTGATTTGCAAAAAGGGTGCTATCCTTTACTGATAGGTTTTCTGGCAAATGTTTTATAAAATCTGATTCATATAAATACACTTCATTTACCCTTGCAATTGATTTTTCTTGTTCTTTTTTCCCAAAAAAACTACATGAACAAACCACAAATAGCAATATCAATAATAATGATTTTTTACCTATACACATCATATCTTATTTACAAGCTTTTCTTAACGGATTCAAGAACCGATTGATTAACCTCTACTTTATATTTTGAAGCTAAAATTACCAGCCAATCTTTTTCTATTTGAGTTTGAAAGTCATTTATAACCCTTCCCTTTACTTCATCAAGCAATTGTTGTTTCGGTAAAACTTCTTTTATTCCTTTTACAACCACATATTGATTATTGTGCATAAATATTTTAGAAACTCCTACAACTGCTTTATACTTCTTAGGTAGTTCTTTATCCGTTAATTCGTATAAACCTTCAGAAACAACACTGTTTTTTTGTAACTCCTTTAACTGTTTTAAACTTACATTAGTTTTTAATAATTTCCTGACATTTTTTGCTGCTCTTTTAGTTTCACTAGTAACTACAACAGCTTCAATTCTTTTTTTCCAGAAATAATTAGTTTTATTTTTATTATAATATTTTTTTAAGCCAATTGTATCTGTTTTTGATTTTTTCCAAATTTCTTGTTCCATTAATTCAAATAATAATAATCCCTCTCTATATTCTTGAACTATATTTTTAAATTCTGGATATTCTGATTCTAAATGTTCATTATGGTAGTTATAAATTCTTGCGTTTATAAAGTCATTATAACTAACTGTTACAATTTTTTTAATCACAGTTAAATTTTTATATGAACGCAATTTTGATGATAAATATTTATAATATTCCAAATAATTTAGCTTCTCACCCGCAAAAGTTGCTAACGTTTTTTTATATGAATCATTAGCAATATCCAAATTCCCTTTAATAAATTCAGCATTTACCACTTTTAACAATTCTTCCTTTGCATTAACTGTTTCAGTAAAACTATACCTCTTTTTAAGATTATTATAAAACCTATCATTAACAATTTTTGATCTTGAGTCCTTCTTGACTTTTTGCTCTAAATTAGACTTTAATTCATTAAAGCTAGGCACATCATGCTTTTTAAGCAACTTAATTATATGCCATCCGAATTTAGTTTTTACAGGTTTTGAAACTTGTCCTTCAGTACTTAATGCAAATGCCGTATTTTCAAATTCTTTAGCACTTAATTTCCCTGCTCCAAAACGAGTTAGTTTCCCTCCGTTTCTAGCAGAATTTTTATCATCAGAAAATTGTTTTGCTAGATCCGAAAATGAAGTTCCTTCAATTATTTTAGCGTGCAACTCTTTAATTCTTTCTTCTGGAGAAGAAGTTATTTTATCATTATTGTTTGCTATCATTATATGAGCAACTGTCACCTCTCCTTGTGACCTTCTTTTATCGATAACATTTAAAATATGGAATCCAAACTTAGTTCTAAATGGCATAGAAATTTCTCCAACATTGGTAGTGTATGCTACGTTTTCAAAAGGATATACCATTTTAAAAGCATTAAAATAACCAAGTGATTCACCAAAAACTGTTTTCCCATTATGTGATGATTGCATAATTGTTGCAAAGTTTCCATTAAGAACTTGATTTCTATATTCTAAAACTTGATTATATCCCTTTAAACTATCTGCTGGCGAAGCATTATCATCAACTCTAACCAAAATATGATTTACATTAACCTCATTTACAGTTCTTTCGTACGCTTCTTCTAAAAGCTTATCATTAATTTTAGTATCGGTTAAATACTTTCTAGCTAATTGTCTTCTATAAGATTCAAATTCATTTTTATATTTCTTGTCTTTATCTAATCCTAGCGCATAAGCTTCTTCTAACTTTAATTTATAATTTACATAAAGTTTTAAGTACTCGTCTACATCTTTCTGCTTTTCATCTTGAACTAAGTCTATATTTTTATTGTATACTCTAGAAAATTCATTTGTAGTAACGGCTGTGTTGTTTACAGTAAACAATACCTCTTCATTTTGGGAAAAGACAGTGTTAAAAAAAAGGACTACTAATACTGTGAAAAAGTTTAACTTCATAATAGACTTAATTATTTATAATATTATTTCAAACAAAAGTAACAATATTAACGTTTAATCCAAATAGTTTTTGCTGCATAAAAAAACCAATACAACAATGTTATATTGGCTTATAAACTTTACTACATTATTTACTCCCAATCTGGCATATTTGCATTTAAGAATAAATCATTTCTTGTGCCCACGCTAGCTATATTTAAAGATTGTATTTTATTTTCGGAAACCTCATCATTTGACGTATGGGTATAAATAACTTCAGCTTCATTTGGTGAAAAACGTGGATCTAAGTCCAAGAATCCGACTGGCTTACTTTGAGATAAATCAGTTGCTGTTGTTGTACCAAAATCATAAATAAATATATGGGTATCCAATTGACGCTGATCAACACTTTCATATCCAGAAACGTCATGAGTATATAGTAACTTACTATTATCTACAGAAAAGTTTAAACCTCCTGCTGCACCATTTACTCCTGATAAAACTGTATTTAATATCGTTCCTGACATGTTAATTGTAAATACCGAGATGTTATACCCATTTACATCATTTGTTTTTAATGCTATCATACTTTCATCTACTGTTATGTCACATTCAGAAATAAAACTACCATCTAATGTCTGATATACAAGTGTTAAACCACTTCCATCCCTATTTATACTATATAACTTATCAAAATTGGTATATAATAATTTCGCTCCATTATTAGACCAACAAAAATCTATCTGTTCTAAATCAAAACCTGATACAGGAACTGTGTTTGTAATTTGTTGAATATTTGATCCATCAGGGTTCATTGAGTACAAATGGGTTTCAACTCCGTTACTCCTTAAAAAAGCTATTAAACCTGTATTATTATTTTTTCTTGTTCTCCAACTATTATTGCTACTTGAGGTTAGCTGTAACTCTACTGGGTCATTATTTGAATCAAAACCTCCTGAAAAAACGATTCCATTTCCACTTATCTTTCGTGTAAAAAGAAACCTATGGTTTGGAGTATCTACAGTGGAAAATGATCTTGTGGTACTCCATACTTCAGGGTTAATACCATCACTAACACTAACTTGCCAAAAGTATCTTACTCCATAATTTAGTTGTGTTAGAGTAAACGTTTCATCCATAATATCATCGAAAATCAATAAATCCGAATCTTGATCATTTCTTAATTCAATTTTAAAAATTAATTCATCTTCTTCAGGGTCTGTAGATGTCCAACTCAAATCTACGCTTAATTCTAAATCTATAGCATTATCATCTGGACTTACCAACTCAGGCTGAGAAGGAGAGTCATTATTTGTGGTTTCAATAGACATTTCTAAAATAAGGGTTAAACTTCCTCCTGAAACCATAGTAATTGCTTCAAATGAAGCTAAATATCCGTTTTTTTTTGCAGAAATTGATTGCTCACCTACTTGTACATTATTTAATACAAAATCTCCTGTTGCATTTGTTAATACAGATACATTTGAAGAAACAATCGTTACTTTAACATTTTCAATAGGTTCATTTGTCCCTTGTTCAATTACTGTTCCCGTAAGAATCCCCGCACCTAATGTATCGATTTTATCCTCACTACATGAAAAAATCGAAATTAACATTGGCACTAAAAAAAGGTAAATTATATATTTTTTCATCGTTAATAATAGTTTTAATTTAATTTACTTTCGCTCAAGTTTTCGCTTTAATTTTTGCTCTTTTCGAGATAACATACCTCTTTTTTTGTTTTTTCCTGATGATGGTATGTAATAGTTAATACCTAATCCAAACCTCCAAAAGAAATCGTCGCGTTTTCCTGATTCAATTCCGTCAAGATTATCACTAAAAACAATGTTATGTCCACCGTAAATCTTAATTCCAATTTTATTAGACATAAGATACTCTAATCCAACTCCATACTCCGTTTTGGGTGCTATCTCTTTAAAATAGTTAGATGCATTTAATCCACCTCCAGCAAATATATAAGGGGATAAGTCATCATATGGCAATAAATTTAATTCCGCTTTTAATTCAAAAGACATAAAACCATATGTAGTTCTATAATCATGAAACTCTTTATTAGCTAGATTAAATTTCGCATAATTAACTCCCAAATTAAAGTAGGAATTAATATATCTTTTATACCCTACTTTCACAGGCATCATCTCTAATTTTGGTTTAGCATAATCTCCATCAAACAATGTTCCCCCAGCGCTTAACTCAATAACATTTTTAGTTCTTTTATCTTTAGTAATTCTACCATAAATTTGCCTGTTTTCTGCTTCATCTTTCTCATAATCATAGTTTGAAATAAGATTATCAACATCTTCTTTTGATCCTTTACTATTCCACAAACCGTCTTTAAGTCCCTCTATTACAAGCGCCTCAACTGCTTTTTCAATTGCTTCGGTTATAGCCATTTGTATAGGCTCTTTTTTCGTTATACCCGTTTCTACCTCTAAAAGTCTTTTGAATTTTACATACCTAAAAAAACTTGCATCTAATGCTTGGAAAAGTATTGTTTTTGACACATAAATAGTTTTTAATATTTCACCGCTAGACGTAGATATAGCTCTCAGATAAATAGTTATACGATCTTGTCTATATTTTGTTGATCCACCAATACCAAAATATCTTGCTCCAAATCCGCCTGTTAAAATATTTGAATCATATGAAATAATCCCTCCTTCTAAAAGTACCCCTGCGTATAACAACGGGTCTAATTCTGGCTCATCAGGGTTAGATTTTTTTCTATACTCTTGCCTTGTAGAACGAATAATATTTCTTTCATTTAATAAATTGTTTAAATTTTCACGCTCAATAGCTGTAAACCATTTTGAGTCCTCAAGTGCTTTTAATAAAATTGTAGTAGATCCTTGAGTTATTGCTGTACTAAAGCTACTACCGTTTTCCATCATTTTATATTGTCCCGTCTGATCTCTAAAATTGTATACACCAACTACAATTTTATTTTCAGGTTCTGGAAGATTTTTTAACACTTTAGTATTTTGAGTACCCTCACCCAAAACTGCCTTAGAAACTGTTACTGGTTGATTGAAATATGCTCCACATGAGATACACAAAAAACTAGCAACTAGTGCTTTAATTACTTTTAAAAACATAAAATTTAATTAGGAATTATTATTTGTGTTTGTTCTCCTGTATTAATATCTAATACCTCTACGACTAAACCACCTGTAGACTGATAAACTTGGACATTTAAGCTTCCAAAATTATACACACCTGGCTGTAAACCATCTTCAATATTTACTTGACTATTAAGTAATGCTTGATTAATCCTATTAAGCAGTTGCCTATTTAAGTTTTGATTAAACTCCTGCAAATCAGTCAGCTCAACATCTTCTTCAACTTCTTCATAAAAATTCTGAGCCTCAGCTGAACTTAACAGCCATTGATAATTAAACACTTCACCACCAAATGCAGGGTTAACGGGTTTATACACAAATTCCTGAGCTAGAATTACCCAAGAGGAACTTGCTAAAAAAAACAAAAAAAATATGATATTTTTTTTCATAACTTTTGATTTTAAAATTAAATATGTATACAAATTATGCAAGTTTTTTATGGCCATTTTCACAATACATTATTATCCGTAGGATAGATAACAACTATACATTACAAAATTCAACTAAGATCAAAAAAGCAGATTGGGAAGGCTATATAAGATACAAAATACATTAGTATTTTACAATGTATTTTTTTTCTTTTTTATTAAAATAATTATATATAATTCTCACTGCTATATTTGCATTATTATTAAGGTAATCGGTTTTTGGTTGAACGAAAAATTCATAAACTTTTATATTATCAACTTTTATATGAATTTTGGTAGTTCTTCCTCTAGAAAACACCTCTTCTATTAATACAATTCTACTGTCAGTAAAATTATAACTTAAAAATTGGCTGTAAAAAAACCCATAAAAATCTCTTCCTGGTTTTGTTTTAACTTTTTCTAATACAACACCTCTTAGTCTAATACCGTCTTTAGGTTTATTTTTTAAAGTAATTTTATGTTCACTAGACTCTATTACACCGTTTATAATTACATTTCGTGCTTTTCCTATAATTTCATTATCTAAGTTTCTTATCAATAATAATATTATAATTTTCTCATTTTCATCATCACTATTAATAGCACTAAAACACATTTTTTTTACTTCATCAGGTGCAATTACAAATCTACCTGACTGATTACTTTCACTTTCATTACCTGATATATCATTTTTTTTAAATACCTTTAACTCATAGGTTAAACTTTGATTTATATCAGACATATTTTCAGCCTTTGAGGTGATTTCGAAAATATTTTCAGATTTAACCACTTCCAAAACAGCCTTAACTTCTTTATTTAAATACTGGCTATATGTACATATACAGCAGAAAAAAATTACACAAACTAATACTTTTTTCATTTGAGTGATTTATTGAAAATTATTTATAAATATTGTTTTAAAATTACCTTTTTGTATGATTTTCAATTCCTTACTTATACTATTGGAGCCATACATATATATCTTTTGCTTATTTCCTTCTTGATATATGCTTACATTATGTGAATTATTGTTTGATCGATTATAATCCTGAAATAAGTTTCCAGAACCAATTTGAGTAATTAATTCGTTTACTACTTTGGCGTGAATATTCAAACGCACTTTATTATCATCTCCTCTTTGAATTATCGAAATTTCACTCTTTTGAGCTTTAACTCTAATATTTGATAAATTCCTTTTTCCTTGTTGGTGTATAAATACTAAGTTATTAGAATTCTTTTTCAGTTGAACCTTTTCATTAAAACTATCGATAAACATCATTTTTTCTTGATCTAAGACAGTTTTTGTACTATTATAATTTTGAGCAAAACCAAACATTATAAAAAAACTTATAATTATTGTTATATATGACTTCATCTTCTTCATTTTTATCAACCTTTTTCTTAATAAAGACCAAGCCTTTAAAACTTTAAAGGCCTGATATTTATCTTTAAATTACTATTTAGATTGTGTTACTCTAATTATATTATTACTACCTGCTTGTAAAGCTATACTAACTTGATTTCCGTCAGCTTGATTTACTTTAGCAAAGTTATTAAACCCTAACTGTCCAATAAATGAATAGTTATTGTCATCCTTCTGAATAGATATTGACTCATTTTTAATTCCACCTTGGAAACTCAACGCCATATTACGGTTACCAGTTTGTTTTTGAGCTGCAGTATTTCGTTTACCTCTTTGAACAACTAAGGCTTCATTTCGTCTACCATCTTGAGTTTGAGTTGATTTATTTAATAAACCATCCTGATCAGCCTCTGCGTAATTAAAGCTTTTCGTTTGTGTTTGAGTAGCAATGTTACGCTTACCATCTTGGTCAATATACGCACTGTTTCTAAATCCAATTTGAGTTTGACTCGCTTTATTATGATAAGCATAGCTAGAGTTTTTACCTTGACGAACTTTAGCTAAATTACGACCTACTCCTGATTGCTTTTGATCAGATTCATTATAATGACCTATTTGTTTTGCACATGCTAAATTTGCTCTTGCACTTTGCTGTTGATCTGAATCATTACTACATCCTTTTTGAAACACTTTTGCTCTGTTTTTACAATCAACTTGTGTAACTTTTGCTTTGTTACTTATTCCTCTTTGATCTATATCCGACATATGTCTATGCCCTTTTTGATCAACAATTGCGGTGTTATATTTCCCATATTGGTCAATGTCTGATTTATTTTTTATACCAGTTTGCTTAACATTCGCAACATTTCCTTTACCTAATTGAGTCACATATGACCAATTTGCTTCTGCTAACCCACCACCATCAGACTGATTAACCTTTATCACATTATAAGCTCCACCCGTACCATACTGAAAAGTTACTGATACATTAGACCCTTTTTGAGTAATTAATGCCTTATTCTTTTTTCCTAATTGTATTGCTTGAGAGTAACTAGCGCCAGCATAAAGCGCCGCTCTTAAATCTGACCAACATAAAATTGCAGGTCCATCAACTCTAGGATAACAAATATCCGTACGTTGATCTATTTCAACACAACGCTGGTGGTCATGTCCTCCATCATTTCCACCACAACCATAAGTTGGCTGTTGTGCAAATCCAAATGCAGTAAATACTGCAAAAACTAAAGTTAAAATTACTTTTTTCATAATTAAAATATTTATTGGTTATTAAATACATCTTAATAATGAACCCATTGTTTAAACAATTTAGCTCATGTATACTTGGGGAAGTAATATTTATTTAGGAAGCAAGACTCTAATTGGGAAGAGTTAAATTATGAAATTGTGAAGTGATGGGTTAAGTCATAAAATCTAAAAAAAACTGAACTATTTTTCAGACACACTCAAAGATAATTACAACGTATTGATATTCATGATTTTATGTTTATTATTTTTTTTGTATTTTATAGTAACAAAGTTAACTATTATACCTTTTAATTTATTTTATTCAAATAATATCGGTACGAAAACCTAATCTTAGATAACGATTTTGATTCGTATAATTAAAAAGGGTTTGTAATTTTTCTTTAATTAAATTCAAAAAAAATATAAAACCTTTTTTGAAGTTTTATTCAATGACCTGAGCAATATATGCTATACCATGCTTTAATTATTAAAAACAATACACAATCATTCCTGATCCAATTAGGTAAAATAAAATACATTTAATTATAAAACAAAAAGCTCAATTCAAAGCCTAGTATACTAGATTTTTAATTGAGCTTTTTGTTTTATTTAGGAAAGAAACCACTAATGCGATATCACAATAGTGGTTTGAATTTTCTGTTATTTAGTAAACAGCAGTTCTCTGTATTTTGTTAATGGCCAAAACTCATCATCCACCAAAAGCTCTAACTTATCACAATGATACCTTATTTCATCAAAAAACAATTTCACCTTATCACAATACGCAAATGCCTTTTCCTCTGAATCTTCAATAATATTCGCTTTTTTACGTGCTTCTATCATTTCCGAAACACCTTCATTTATTTTTTCAATATGTTTTGAAATCCCTTCGATAATATTCATTTGCTCTTTAGCTAATTTTCGAAAATCTGCTCCATATATTTCTTTCAACCCACATACGTTTTCAATTAATATATTTTGGTATTTAATTGCTGTTGGTACTACATGATTTCTCGCTATATCTCCCAATACTCTGGCTTCAATTTGAATACGAAGTGTATACTCTTCAATTTCTATTTCATGACGTGCTATCACCTCTACTCTATTCATAATGCCTAAATCCTCATATAACTTAATAGTTTTATCCGATATTTTAGCTTGAAGTGCTATGGGTGTTGTTTTATAATTACTCAATCCTCTTTTTTGAGCTTCTTTTTCCCACTCAGCACTATACCCATTCCCTTCAAAACGAATTCTTTTTGATGCTTTAATGTACTCTCTCAATACATTAAATATCGCATCATCTTTTTTCATTTTCTTACCCTTT
Source organism: Flavobacteriaceae bacterium (assembly GCA_013214625.1). Classification (GTDB taxonomy): domain Bacteria; phylum Bacteroidota; class Bacteroidia; order Flavobacteriales; family Flavobacteriaceae. Next base: position 5,997 of record JABSPO010000033.1, on the reverse strand, counting down.
ATTAAGCTATCAACTTCAATCTTGAAATCTTGTAACTGCTTTGCTACAATAGCATTTAATACGGTCATAGGATTCGCGCAATTAGCGGTTGAACCAACCGCTCTGAATTCAAATTTATTTCCTGTAAAAGCAAATGGAGATGTTCTGTTCCTATCAGTATTATCCAATAATATTTCTGGAATTTTACCTACTACATTCAATTTCAAATCTGTCATTTCCTGAGGAGAAATTTTCCCTTTAGTAACTTTCTCTAGCGTATCTAAAACCTCCGTTAATTGAGAACCTATAAATACCGATATAATTGCTGGAGGCGCCTCATTTGCTCCTAGCCTATGATCATTGCTCGCACTGGCTATTGTAGCCCTTAATAACTCTTCATTATCATTTACCGCTTTAATTGTACTGATGAAAAAAGTTAAAAATTCTAAATTATGCATTGGTGTTTTCCCTGGGCTCAATAAATTAACTCCTGTATTTGTACATAATGACCAATTATTGTGTTTCCCTGAACCATTTACACCAGCGAAAGGCTTCTCATGTAACAGCACTTTAAAATTATGACGATCGGCAATTTTTTCCATCACATCCATTAATAATGAATTATGATCTACAGCCAAATTTGTTTCTTCATAAATTGGAGCCAATTCAAACTGATTTGGAGCCACCTCATTATGTCTTGTTTTTACAGGAATACCTAATAACATACATTGTGTTTCCAAATCTCTCATGTAATTTAACGCACGAGCAGGAATAGAACCAAAATAATGATCATCTAATTGCTGACCTTTTGCTGAAGAGTGCCCTAATAACGTTCTACCCGTCAACGTAATATCTGGCCTTGATTTGGCTAAGGCTTTATCAATCAAAAAATATTCTTGTTCCCAACCTAAGGAAGCATTTACTTTAGTTACTGCTTTATCGAAATATTTAGCAACTGCTGTAGCTGCTTTATCTACTTCTTGTAAAGCTTTTAATAATGGTGTTTTATTATCTAATGCTTCCCCTGTATAGGATACAAATATAGTAGGTATACATAATGTTGTCTCCCATATAAATGCAGGGGATGTAGGGTCCCAAGCTGTATAACCACGTGCTTCAAAAGTATTTCTAATTCCTCCATGAGGAAAGGAAGACGCATCTGGTTCTTGCTGTACTAGTTCTCCTCCTCCAAATTTTTCAATAGCATTACCGCCTTCTATAGTTTCAAAAAATGCATCGTGTTTTTCCGCAGTAATCCCTGTTAAAGGTTGAAACCAGTGTGTGTAATGTGTAACCCCCTTTGACAAGGCCCAATCTTTCATAGATGCTGAAATTTGGCTGGCTATATTCCTATCTATTTTAACTCCATTTTCAATCGCATCCATCACTCCTTTATAAGCATCCTTTGTAAGGTACTGACGCATTGTGTTTTTATTAAATACATTTTTACCAAACAATTCTGAACGGCGTACGTTCTCTTCAATAGCAATTGGCTTTCTATTGAATGTTTCTTTAATTGCATAAAATCTTAATGTTGACATAAAATACAGTTTTTAGTTATAAGCACAATACGAAAATAATCAAAAACAACACAAATAACAAATACACCCAGTTAAAAACAGGGGTAACACCCTTAAAATGATTAAAAGTAACTTTTTAACCCCTTAAAAAAATAGGGTTACACATATTAACGAACTGTTTTTACAACTTTTCACTCTAGATACATATTGCTATTTCAAAAAAAGCTTATATTTGCACCTTAAATTGATTAAAACACAATCTATTTTTACGTATTATGGCTAAAATAAAATTAGAATACCTTTGGTTGGATGGTTACAAACCAACTCAAAACTTAAGAAGTAAAACTAAAGTTGAAGAACATGAAGACTTTCAAGGGACTTTAGAAGAACTAAAAAATTGGTCTTTTGATGGCTCATCTACTCAACAAGCCTCTGGAGATTCTTCTGACTGTGTTTTGGTACCAGTTGCTATTTATACTGATCCCGCACGTGTTAACGGATATTTAGTTATGACCGAAGTTATGAATGCAGATGGTACTCCGCATGAATCTAATGCTAGAGCTACTATTGATGATTTGGACAATGATTTCTGGTTTGGTTTTGAACAAGAGTATTTTATTATGGATACTAAAACGATGCTTCCTTTAGGATTCCCTGTTGGAGGATATCCAGGACCGCAAGGAATGTACTACTGTTCTGTTGGAGGTAGAAATACTCATGGAAGAGATTTTGTTGAAGAACATGCTGACCTATGTATCGCAGCCGGATTAAACTTTGAAGGGATCAACCAAGAAGTTGCTTCAGGACAATGGGAATTTCAATTATTTGCAAAAGGAGCACGTTTAGCCGGTGATGAAATCTGGATTGCAAGATACCTATTAGACCGTTTAACAGAACAATATGGTTATTACATAGAATATCACCCTAAACCTGTAAAAGGGGATTGGAATGGATCTGGAATGCACGCCAATTTCTCTAACACTGTTTTAAGAACATGTGGATCTAAAGAAATATACATGCAAGTTTGTGAAGCGTTCAGGCCTGTAACTAAAGAACATATTGATATTTATGGAGCTCACAATGAAGAACGTTTAACAGGACTTCATGAAACTGCTTCTATTACTGATTTCAGTTATGGAATTTCTGATAGAGGAGCTTCAATACGTATCCCAATTATAACTGTTGATAATGATTGGAAAGGGTATTTAGAAGATAGAAGACCAGCTTCAAATGGCGATCCATATAAAATTGCTGCTAGAATTATCAGAACTGTAAAACCAGTTTGTGATAAATTAAAAGTAACCCAATAGTAAGATTAACTTTCCCATCTATAGGGAGGGAATTTTAAATAAAAACACAAAAGCCACTAAGGAATTCCTTAGTGGCTTTTGTATATCACAAGTACAACCTTAACTCCCTTTCCCTATAGCTATTATGATAGCTTATTTACTTGTTCAATATAATTAATTAAACTTATACAATGATTCGAAAAATTGCCTTAGAAGATGCTGAAGCCATTACTGCTATTTATAATTATTATATTCTAAATTCTGCTGCAACTTTTGAAGAGAATTGTGTTTCTGTTAGCTTCTTTGAAGAAAAGATCACTACCTCGGATACCAAGTTCCCTTGGTTGGTTTATGAAGTAAATAATACTATAGTTGGCTATGCTTGCTCTAGCCCGTGGAAACCTAGGTCAGGTTACAGATACACAGCTGAAATTTCTATTTATTTAACCCATGATACTATAGAAAAAGGCATAGGTACAATTTTATATAACGAACTTATAAAGCAACTTAGGCAACAAAATTTCAATGCTATAATTGGCGGCATAACACTTCCGAATCCCCCATGTGTCAAATTACATGAAAAGTTTGGATTTGAAAAAATAGCACACTTTAAAAAAGTAGGTTATAAATTCAATAAATGGGCCGATGTAGGGTACTGGCAATTGTTATTACAAGAAGAGGCTAATTAGTTTTTTAAATGTTAGTAGGTAACTATACATCTAAAAAATCCTTAAAATAATCCAAAAGGAATCTAATAGTAAGATTTGTCTGTTCGACTGCGCTCGATATGACAGTTATTTTCTAACTAATACAAATTAAAAATGTATGAGCTTATCTATTAATCTCCATAGGTGTTAATTAAACGCTAAATAAATAAACACAGCATATACTGCCAATAATAGAACTCCTTTAAAACGGGTTACTACAAACTTTTTAGGCAACAACACTAAAGGCAATAACCCAATGGTAATTGCTAACATCCAGAAAATATCATTCGAAAGAATTTGAGGGTCTGTAACTGGTATGTTTTTAATCATACTTGTCAGCCCCAAAACCGATGCTATATTAAATATATTTGATCCTATTAAATTACCAATCGATATTGCCTTTTCTCCTTTTAAAGCCGCAATTACTGAAGCTGATAATTCTGGAACACTTGTCCCAATTGCAATTACAGTTACTGATATTACAGCCTCGCTCACCCCGATTTTAGTTGCTAAATCAATCGCTCCATCAACCAAGCAAACCGATCCAAAATACAAAGTTACTCGTACTATTGCTAGCCATAAAAATATTTTACCGTAACCAACAATTGCCAATTTATCATCAACTTCATCTGAAGCTTCATCACCCTTACTCGTTTTAATCAACACTACTAAAAACACTAACAGCGCAACAAATAATATTCCACCTTCAACAGTGTCAAGCATGTTGTCATTCCATAAAAAGTAATATAATAATAATGAAAACCCTACCATTACTGGCCAGTTTAATTTATAAAATGATTTATCTATTGCAATAGGACCTATCAATGCAGTCACCCCTAATACCAAAGCAATATTTGCAATATTAGAACCTACTACATTATTAATTGCAATTGCCGGAGAACCTTCAAGGGCAGCTTGTAAGCTTACTAATAATTCAGGAGCGGAAGTAGCAAACGAAACTACCGTCATCCCAATAACCATTTTGGAAATATTTAATTTAAATGATAAACCTACTGATGCCTTCACTAAATAATCACCACCTAATACCAGTAAAACTAATCCACCTATTAAATACAATATGCTTTCCATTAATTATTTTTTTTTGCGAAGATAGTATTCTGAATTGCCTTAAGCGAATTTTGATTTATGATTTGAGATATAAAAAAGTTAAAACTATGCTAAACTAATTCACATTAACACTATTCAACTCATTTTTAATGTATTTTTATAGTAATCAAGTTATTTAAGTGATACTTATTCACTAACTAAAAAACACATTATGAATGCATCAATTTTAAAAACCGGACTACTAAGCCTAGCGCTTACAGCAGCATTTGTTACTCCAACTTTCGGGGATAACACAGTTATTGAAACTGTTGAAATTAATACTCGTATCAAGAATGAAGTTAAAATTACTATCGATAAAAACACTCAAGACAGTGAGTTTAAAGAAATTGTAAAAACATTAAAAAAGCACAATATTGAAGCAAGATTCTCAGGAATAAAACGCAATAAAAACAATGAAATTGTTGCCATAAAAATCAAATTAAAAGATGATAACGGTAATGAATCTACCACATCTTTATCAAGTGAAAATCCTATAAATACAATTACTTTAGGAGCAGAAAATAATTCATTATATATCACTTCATCTAATTCTAAAAATTTCAGTTTTAATGGCACCCACTCACTTTCAGAACATTTTGATTTCTCCTTTAATGATGACGAACATAAAATGACTATTAATGGTAAGACATTTGATTTTGATGACATAAAAAAACAAATTAAAGATGCATTTGTTTTTGAAGAAGATGCAGATGGTAAAAGGTTGGTAATTAAACTTAATAACTTTGATTTCAATTTAAATTTTGATGATGAAGATGATGATGGAACAGGATCCTATAAAACAATAATTGTAAAGCCAGCTCCTAAATTTCATTTTGTAGATGACCCTGAAATAGAAAAGTATATCATCATTAACGGGAAAAAGGCGAACTTTAAAAAACTAGATGAATTGGCTAAATCTGATCAGCTAAAATCGGTAGACTTCTTAAGACCTGATACAGCACAAAGTTTATATGGTAAAAAAGCAAAAGACGGTGCAATTATAGCTACTACGAAATAACTTATTTTCACATTTATTACAAAAACTCGCTCAAATTGAGCGAGTTTTTTATTTTTACAGAAAAATTCCCCCACTTGAAAACAATATTTTTTAAATTTTTAGCAAAAGTCAATAAAGCAGTACTCCCCAGTTTTTCTAAAAGAAGACTTGATTTAAGCAAAGCAACTAAAATTCAGTTAGCTATTTTAGGCTGGAGAATTTACGTTACAAAAAGGGCCCTCGATTAAGCTTTTACAATATATTCACATTATTTTATAATTCATAATCGATAGTCCAATACGATCACTTCAAACATGAATTAAACAGCACTACTGTTTATCCAAGATAAACCTCCATAATTAAACCTCTAGCGGGATTAAAACTAACTAACTTTTTGT
>JABSPO010000329.1 GCA_013214625.1 Flavobacteriaceae bacterium | reverse complement strand
TCATGGCTTGTGTCGACACGAAAATCCGCGGATTTTCTGCCCCGCACTATTCATAGCTAAACGTTATGCCCAATTTCACAACTTGATTCAAAAAAAATTCAATTTAACAAAGCTGTAAAAAGTCACAAAACACTTTCTACAGCCTTGTCTAAAACTATATTTGAGTTACCTATTGTGTGATTTCAAACCAGCCATTCCAAGTACCTGATTCTTGATAGCAAGTGAAATATTTATTCTCTCTTGTGTATGCAACAACTTGAATCTGCCCATCTCTTCCAGTAGCAGCAGAAACTCTTGTGGCGTTTGTTAATGCAGAATTAGGATTTGAGGATGGATCAAAAAGAGGTCTTGGTTGTGACCAAACTGTTTTATTAGATGATTTTAGTTGCCATACATGCATAACTGTAGAGTTCTCATCAATATAAAAAGCCTCTACTCGACCGTCTGAATTTATTGCAATTACATAATCTTCCATAATTTATTTTTATTATTTTCCTACTCTATTTAAAACGGGCTTTTCGGATTTCGCCTTTACAATCAAAAGAAATAGTATAAGCAATAAAGCCTAACCACTTATTTTGGATTACATTACAAATGTCTAATGCAGTAATATTTTATAGTTAAAAATCACTTATTTAATAAAACAAGTAGAGTCTATTAAACATTATTCTAATCGTTAGACAATTCAAAACTGAGAAAAAAACAATTTCAATTCTGAAAAAAAACCATGAGTGTCTTATATTTGGTTATGAAAGCATGAAATAGTGTAATAAGACCATGAAAAGGAAAACGGGCATAACAAAGCCTATAAATAATACGGATTTATTGTGTAAATTCGAAAGCTTGTGTATCTTTACATTTATCGCCAAATCTTTTAATTTACTCACCTCCTTTCTTATTTAATTTAAAGGTGTTTATGATTTAAAAATTGGCTTTTATAAAAGACAAAATTAAAAACAAAACAAAAAGCTCTTGGCTTGTGTCGACACGAAAATCTGTGGATTTTCTGCCCCGTACTATTCATCGCTAAACGTTAACTACAAGTTGAATGAACAGATTAATTGAAAAACCACATTTGATTTTCTTACTCTCAATCCCGATAATAATGCTGATTGGAATTTTGAGTGGAGACGCAATGTTGGATATTAATGTTCACGATACTTATTATGTAATTGCCTATTTGCATTTAGCAATATTGATTTCAGTACTTTTTGGAATAATAGGAATCGGATATTGGATTATGCGAAAATTGGGTAGAAAATTATCAAAGTGGTTGAATCGGACTCATATTGGACTGACTTTTGGCGGAACTTTAGTTGTGTGGACTTTGACTAAATTTTATCGGACTGTAATTACGGAATATGAGTTCAATAATAATCTGACTTTAATCATCACTCTGATTATTTTGCTTATAATTATCGGACAGCTCATATTTCCGATTAACATTATTTACGGACTAATAAAAAGGAAAACCAGTGGCTATAATTAATACGGGGTTTGTACTTAATTCCAGAGCTTGTGTATATTTACATAGTCGTCAAACCTTTTAGTTTACTCACTTCCTTTCTTATTTAATTTAAAGGTGTTCATGATTTGAAAATTGGCTTTTATAAATCGACAAGTTAAAAACAAAAAGCTCTTGGCTTGTGTCGACACGAAAATCCGCGGATTTTCTGCCCCGTACTATTCATAGGTACTGTGTGAAAAAACTAATTATTTATATGAAAATTTTAGGAAGTCACTAATTCATTTTTATGACTATCCTGTGCGGTAAGAATTTGTTTTCTTGCCGCTTTTTTTATTTCAAATTCTCCATCGTAATAACTATTACTTTTCCATAAACTATACATTAAAACTAACAATTTTCTTTGAACAGCTACTAAAGCTACAATAGGCTTTGCTTTTTTTGGTTTTAGTCGTTCATAAAAGGGTTTTAATGTTGGGTTAACTCTAATAGCTGTCATTGATGGCATATGTAGGATCGCTCTTATATGCTTATTCCCTTTTTTACTTATCCGACTCTGACCTTGATAATTCCCTGATTCTTTCA
>JABSPO010000328.1 GCA_013214625.1 Flavobacteriaceae bacterium | reverse complement strand
ATCTAAAAAATAAATTTGGTCCTTTATACTTACAATCAAAATTTTATGCCATATACACATAAAAAAGTTCAAAATGCTAGTTTCGTATTAGTTTGCCCCTTTAGTTTCCGGTAAGCTAATCTTATAAACAGATGCTTATAAAAAATGGTGTATCATTAGGTTCAGAATTTCAAAGCAGTATTAGGATAAATGCTTTTGGATTTTAAAAAGTTATAATATTGATTTCCAGATGTCTTAAAACCTGTATATATATTACCCATCGTGTCAAGCAAACATTATAAAATTATGCATACTTTTACACAAATAGCCGTCCTGTATATTATTTCCTTGTTTAGTCATAGTTTTCCCAGACCAGTTTATAGCGATATACCGCATATACACAAATTATCACAAAAAAATGCTAAATAGTCATTAAATGTGTAGGTAGCATAATCGGATATTATACAACGTTAATTTAGGGGCCGTTCCAAGTCTCAAAGCAACTCACTTTTATATTTGCTTGCCCCGTGCAGGAAAAATATGTCTTTATATGCCGTAATGACTTATATATATATTCGCTTTTACAATACACGTGCTAGCTAACATTTGCCTACATGCGTTATAGAAATATTGGCGACGTTAGTATCTGAAATTCCTATCTGTGTCCCTGATCTTGTTGCTTTTACTTATCTTGTTGCTTTTACTCTTAATTTGAAACAAAACTACCTTACAAAATAATATTAAATAATTATCTTAAACCTATAGAATTGATCTCGCTTTCTTAGTATATACCTCCCTCCTGTGTCTGTATGAATGTATATATTTCTAATGTATAATAAATCAGCAGCGAATAGACGTGACGCAATAGTCGTCTAGTCTAGTCAATTATAATATATTACGCAGCCATTTCTATTTGCCTTTGCTTTCGTTAATGCGAATAAGCTTGTATCTTACTATTTTTGTTTTTGCTATTTGTGTGTATGTTGTTCTTTTCCGACATCTTATTTTTGTATTAACTGCCTTTTGTCTTTACTTTGGTAAATTTATATGTATACTTATTTTCTCTTCATATATTCGTAATATTGTGTGTTTTCATGATTGTGTAAAGTTCCGTTTTATTGTCATCAAAATGATTGCCTGTAGAATGATGTTAAAAAAGTTAAATGCTATCTCGTACAGTCAATCGACCAGATTATTTTATTTTACCGACCATATTCCAAATAATTTTGTATCCAATTTTTTTCACTGCGCAACAATAATTAAACCGTCCAAAATGCATTCAAGTTAATTACATTCAACTGCAAGGGTCTCCAAAATAAAGAAAAAAGACTTAAAATATTCAATTTTGTAAAAGAAAAAAATGATAATAATGGCATTTTCCTTTTGCAAGAGACCCACTCGACACTATCATGTGAAGATGAGTGGAAAAAAGAATGTGATGGGGACTTACTGTTCTCACACGGCTCTAGCGAGTCAAAAGGAGTTTTAATAGGCTTCACTAAAAACCTTGATATTACCATTGATCAAACTTCTAACGATAAAAGTGGCAGAATTTTAATTTCTGATGTGACAGTTAATTCGATTAAATATACTCTGATAAATTTGTACAATGCTAACACCGAGCAAGAACAAATAAATACGCTAAATTCGTTAAAAGATCATCTATTAAAACATAAAAATATTGAAGAACGCCTTCCAATTTTAATGGGTGATCTAAATTTTATTTTTGATATTGAACTCGATGCCTTAGGTGGAAACCCAAAGTTAAAAAATCGCACTATCGCATCTTTTACTTCCATTCAAGATAAATTAGACATATCTGATATTTTTCGAATTCGCTTCCCTAATGCCAAAAGGTTCACCTTTAGGCAAAAACTAAAAACTCATGGAATTATTCATCGCAGATTAGACTATATCTTTATATCAAATACGCTACAAGAATATGTCAATAAGGTAGAGGTGCTGCCTTCAATATTAAGTGATCACTCGCCAGTTTTGGTATCTTTGAGTGAATCAAAAGAAAACTACAGAGGGAAAGGTCTCTGGAAATTTAATAATAGCCTGCTTGAAAATCAACAGTT
>JABSPO010000327.1 GCA_013214625.1 Flavobacteriaceae bacterium | reverse complement strand
AGTTCAAAGCGCATTTCTCCTTAAAGAGATAAGTAATAAGATTTGTTAAAAATTAAAATGCCTCATGTAAATGAGGCATTTTTTTTATATTTGATTTTTAAACAATATCCTTTTTCCGTTCAAGACGCCTCAACTAATGAAATAAAGATCACTACACTGATAGGGTAAAGAACAAAGACATGTTTGTCAATAATTAAGAAATAATAGAATAAGAATTAACCTAATTAGTTGAGTTTAATATTTTTTAGCTGAAGTTTCTTATAAAAGCTTGTAAAAAAAACTTAGTTTTAAACGGACAACAATAAATTTAAGATATGATTGAGACAATTACTAATTCGTGGAAAGAAAAATTACAGTCAGAATTTGATAAAGATTATTTTATAACACTAGTTGATTTTATTGTAACGTCATATCAAAATTCGAAATGTTATCCGATTAAAAAGGATGTTTTTAACGCATTCAATCAATGTAGTTTTGAAAACATAAAAGTTGTGTTAATAGGTCAAGATCCATATCATGGAAAAGGGCAAGCAAACGGACTTTGTTTTTCGGTGCATAATGGAATAAAACATCCACCATCACTAGTTAACATATTAAAAGAGTTAATTGTGAATTATGATTGTTTATATCCTGCTACAGGTGACTTAACGGCTTGGGCAAAACAAGGAGTGTTATTATTGAATGCAACACTAACAGTTGAAGAGTCAAAAGCTGGAAGTCATCAAAAACAGGGGTGGGAAACATTTACGGATGCTGTAATCAAGAAAATTTCTGATGAGAAAGAAGACGTTGTTTTTTTACTTTGGGGTGGTTATGCGCGTAAAAAGGTGAAATTGATTGATGAATCAAAACATTTCGTTTTAGAAACAGGACATCCTTCACCATTGAGTGCTAATAGAGGCTATTGGTTTGGTAATGAACATTTTTTGAAAACTAATGTTTATTTGAAATCTAAGAATAAACCAGAAATTAATTGGTTGCTATAAACTGTAAATTAATTCTTCATAATTTACTTTTCTAGGAATAATATCTAAATCTAACAATCTATCTTGAATTTTAGCAACTGTTTTTCTGTCTAAGTTTTCTTGTGACCATTCTGTAATCCCCAGCCATTCTTGAACATCCTCTAATTTTTGATCATAACGGTGAGAAATCATACGGTCAATACTAGGAATCATTTTAAACTCTTCAGTAGTATCGTTTATAATTTCAAGGATATCTTTAATTACCGCTTCATTTTCTTCTAGTATTTCATTTCGTACAGCGATTACAAAACAAGGCCAAGGAGTAGGGCAGTGGTCTATAACTCTAAACGTACCATTATCAACATAAGGTTTTGTGGTAAATTTTTCCCACATAAAATAATCACCAATTCCATTTGGTAGTCCAAGTACAGCGCCATCTAAATTTTTGATAACTTCAAAATTTAAATCTTCTTTAGCATTCCACCCATTTTTTTCAGCATTTACATAAGCCATTAAATGTGATCCTGAGCCGTAGCGACTAATAGCTGCTTTCTTTCCTTTTAAATCATCGATTGTTTTATAAGTAGAATTTTCAGCAACATGAACTCCCCAAATTAATGGTGATTTTGTGTATATCTGAATAATTTTACATTCATTTCCATCAATAATATCGCGTATAATTCCTTCAGTAAGGATTACCGCCATATCAATTTCTTTATTACGTAACGCTTTACACATCTGACCAGTTCCGCCAAAATAATCATGCCAACGTAAATTAATATCCTTTTCATGATAAGACTTATCACGTAGGGTTAAATACCATGGTAAATTGAAATGTTCTGGAACTCCACCTATTTTGATGTTTTTCATAGTACTAAGATATATGCTTTTCTATTAACGGATGGTTATTTAACTAACTTATCTAAACAATATACAATTAAATCGTCAACCAATTTGTTAGGGTTTTTAGAAAACTCACCAGTTGCTCTATTAGCTAATATAGCATTCATAGATACTGCTTTGTGTCCTAGTAATTTAGCTAAGCCATATATTCCAGCAGTTTCCATTTCTAAATTAGTAATTTGTTTCCCTTCAAAATTAAAATTAGCTAATTTATCATTCAATTGA
>JABSPO010000326.1 GCA_013214625.1 Flavobacteriaceae bacterium | reverse complement strand
AAATAAATTGCTTTCAAAGTTTATAAAAAGTAATCAATAATATCTACAACAATGGCGATTATGAATATCCTTGCTTTTTTTTAGAGAGCTAAAAATAAATTTACAGGGATTATATAAAATAGTTGTAAACGGTAAAATTCTGATTTACATCTGTTTGGGCGGAAAATTAGAGAAGCCAATTCATGATTTAAATAATTACAATGGCAACAATAAAAATAAGGAACACTTTTTTTTAATGTTTTTAATCAATAGCGTCCTAAACGTTTTTAAAAAAAAGAGGATAAATTCAAGTATCTCAAATATCTTTGAGTTGCACAACCAAATTAAATCCTCTCTATGATAAATGTAACTTTATTTTCTCAGATAATCTCAAAATTAGACAATTCAAAATTCAAGAAACTAGTTACTATTCATCAAAGCGACAAGCATCAAAAAGGTTTTACCAGTTGGTCTCATTTAGTCTCTATGCTGTTTTGTCAATTTGCTAAGAGTCAATCTATACGAGACATTAGTAATGGTTTACGTTCAGCAACAGGAAATCTCAATCATTTAGGAATGCTTAAAGCTCCATCAAAATCCACAATAAGCTATCAGAATAAAAACAGAAGTTGGGAACTCTTTAGAGACTACTATTACGTTTTACTGGAAAGTTTAGGACAGCAAGCTCAAATGAAACGCACCAAGTTCAAAATTAAGTCTAAAATATTACTGCTAGATGCCACTACAATAAGTCTTTGCTTGAGCCTGTTTGATTGGGCAAAATACAAGACAAAAAAAGGAGCAGTTAAAATGCACACCTTACTTGATTATGACGGGCATTTACCAGCTTATGTAAACATTACAGACGGTAAAACAGCAGATAATAAAGGAGCTTACGACATCCCATTGTTAAAAGGGAGTGTTATTGTTGCCGATCGATTTTATAACGATTTTTCACTACTAAATGTTTGGAACAGCAACGATGTTTATTTTGTGGTTAGGCACAAGAATAATATAAAATTTAAAACGGTAAAAGAGTTAAACTTACCACAAGATAGGCATCAGCACGTCCTAAAAGATGAAATTATTGAACTCACAGGGAATAAAACCAAAGAAAAATACTCAAAAAGACTAAGAAGAGTCGCTTTGTGGGACGATAAAAACCAGCAAACCATTGAAGTGATTACCAATCAAATGTCTTGGACAGCAAACACCATAACCGAGCTGTATAAAGCCAGATGGGAAGTGGAAATTTTCTTTAGAGACATCAAACAACAACTGCATATCAAATCTTTCATAGGAACAACGCAGAACGCAGTAATGATACAAATTTGGACTGCTTTAATAACAATATTGATACTAAAAGCACTTAAAACACAAGCTAAACATCCTTGGTATTTATCTAACTTAGTTGCATTTATAAGGCTTAATCTTTTTGTAAAAGTAGAACTAAACAAATGGCTCGATAATCCATTTGCAAAAGAACAACCACCTCCAAATCATTCTATTCAAGGGGGTCTTTTTTGAATTTTAGCAAAAACCAAGCAGGTAGTCAATAAAAACAGTGAATTTTATGGGTATGAAATTTATTTAGGACAGGATTGGTTTTAAGATATAAAAAATGAAAAAAAAATTACTTTTACTATTAATAACTTTAAGCGTAAATACATACAAAAAGAAACCGTTACAGTATATTTGTAACGGTTTTTTTTATGGTTATAGATCACTAATTTTACTTCACAATTTTATAGTTGAAAAAGTTGTACCTATGTTGTACCCTTTTTAAATAATTCTTCTTTATGTCAATAAAATAAGCGTGTATATTATGTTATTCACACAACACGGTGTTGTAATGCGTTTTTTATCGCTGTATAATTTCGCTTGGGACTTTTCTTGTCATTCGTTTGCTAACTTGCATTAAGAACTTTTTCATACTATTCGGTGCAGCACCATTTACAAAATATTCTTCATCATATCCAAAACTACTTTTTTCTGTAATTCTCAATCCATCTTGTGATAAGAATTGTGTAGAGGGACATTTTGGGAGCCATAGGCGACTTTAACACTCCTTTTGGCCATGCTTAGACAATTTTGGGATATGAAATGGGGAATGT
>JABSPO010000325.1 GCA_013214625.1 Flavobacteriaceae bacterium | reverse complement strand
ATTTCTTCTTGAAAAAATTCCGCACTCTTATCTAAAATTTTTGAGGTGCTTGAAGTCAGACCACTTATAATGTCCTCAATAGTTTCAATTTGAGTCCATTGCATTATCGTTTGGTTATGTTGTATTCCTGCAAAATGATAAGCCCAACTATGAAAGTTTATTATTTGTACATTCAGTCCATCTGCTGTTTTTGGTTTAATTTCATCACTATCTTTTTGGTAACCACCATTAATATATGGTTTGATAGCCTTTATATATGCAGCAAGTGTTTTGTTGTAAGTAAAGATTACAATTTTAGTTTCCTTGAAAAGATTAGCTTGAGTTTCAAGTAAATGTTTTGCTCTATAAAGAGCGACTGTGGTTTTTCCACTTCCTGCAACTCCTTTAATCTGAATTGGGTTTGTTGGTGGCAGGAATAATACTTTTTTCTGTTCTCCTTTTAGTACGATTTTTTTCAGCATTTCAATTCAGTTTCTTGGTGAGCGTTGGCAAAAAACAGTTCTTTTGTTTTTTTAACATTGGCTTGTGTATCGGCAAAAAAAAACAAATGTGCTGTTTGTGTAGCTGGTTTTTTTAGCTCAAATGTTGATGATTTTCACGATTTTTCGCATTTTGCATAACGTCTCGGCTATGGTTAGTACGGGAATTAAAAAGCGATTAATTTCCGATTAAGCACTTAGCCAAAACTTTTTATTTTGTTTTATCTTTTCTTTTCTAAAGCCAAATCAAAAAGATTTGGCGGACTCTAAAAAACACACTAAACTTTGAATTAAACATCAAAGCCCGTATTAATTATAACCATTGTTTCCCACCGTTTTTACACACGATTTTCTAAAATTTAACTCAAGTTTGTTTTTTTAGTGATTTGAACTACATCTAATTGTTCTATAATTTCAGCACCTCTTTTTACCATTCGTTCATAGAAACTTTCAACCATCTGAACTAGATATAAACTGTAGTTATGTTTTTGTGTAACACTAAAAATTTCCTTTAGAATGCTTTTTCCATATCCATTATGTTTTAGTTCTCTTGGAATTATAATATTCGGAATATCAACCTTATCAAAATCTCTACTTATTACAATTTTAATGACAAAAGAAAGTTGTTTTTTTTCGTCTTTAGAAATACCTTGAATTTCTATGTAGTCGTTGTAGTTACTATTAGAATAATCATAATCTTTAGTCAGCTTGGGATTACTTTTTATAAAGTCATTTACAGTTTTTATAATTTGTCTATCGATAAATATTTCGTCTTCTGCGTCAATTCTTTCAGTGACTTCGTTTTTCGGATTTAGAGTATATTGATTTCCGTTATCGAATAAAACTGTTCTCGTTTCATCATCATTATATCCTAAATAATATCCATTAGAGCGTTTCATATTATCAATTTCTTCTCCATTGGTCATATCAAATTCAAATTGTTCTTGTATTGTCATATTCTATTCGGGAACTTTTTTTAAATGGTGGGTAACTATGATATAAACACAATTGTGTTTATATCTTTTTTTCGTCACTTCCAAAAATACAAAGGCCAAGTACTTTTGCGTAGCAACTGCGTGACTAATATTTGTCGCTCATAGCAAAAAAGTATTTATGTTCAGTAAGCATAATCCTTACTATGTTCAATATAAATCCTTACTTTTTTTTCTTCTCAAATAGGTATATTCCCGCGTAGGATAAAATAAATTTCGGTGTACTATAATTTATTTTCTTGATTATAGTTTGTAGGTTTTTTGTGTAAGCAACACATGTTAAGATTATCCGTTTTGGACCGCCTTTAGTAATGAACAGAGAAGAGTTGTTAGATTGTTTAGCTATCATTACAAAGACTTTAAAAGAGTTTGAATAAGTAGGTAGCATTGCTATTTTTATCATAAAAAAAGCCACTCAATTTGAGTGGCTTTTTATTTTGTTATATTTTTAGAGCAAGCTAAATGGTTTGGCGATAAACTAAAACAAAACAGACTTTAGCGATAATCACTAAAGTCCGAATTATTTATAGGTTTTATTATGGGTTATCTTTATTGTTTGATCAACATCATTTCCAAAGGCATTTGATAAATATTTGCCTGCAGACCAGTAGCTACTATAATAGA
>JABSPO010000324.1 GCA_013214625.1 Flavobacteriaceae bacterium | reverse complement strand
GGGAAGACCAAAAAAAACGTAAAGATGAAATATTCTTTAAACTTGAAATTAATAAATTAAATGAGAGCTTCGCATGAATGATATAAAAAAAATTGTTATTTTTGGGACTTTTGGTTTTTTGTTAGGCTTGATTGTTACCGTTTCTGCTTTCGCTCTACATTCAAACCAGGTAAATAATGAATGCGAAAAAGAGCTTCTAAGAAGAGACGAACCAAGAGGCATAGTTTGCGTAACAAAAATTCAATCAATTGTAACCAGTAACGGAGATGAACAGTAATGAATGATTTAAGTAAAAGAATTAGGAAGGTCACAATACCAACCAACCTAGGTCCATGTCATTACACTGTCGATGAACCCAGCCCGTTTTCAGTAAGCGGGGCTGTTGTGTACGCTATTGACCAGGGCAGATTGACTATTAACGGCGATCCAATTGATCATTATCTTGGTTATGACGATGAAGACAATATAATTTTTTCCATTAACTGCATGATACCGTGCACTGTTGAATATTTCACTTAATAAGGATGAACAGTAATGACAAACGAAGAGCTTAAAAAAGAAATAAGCAAAAACATTCAACTTGTGTTTGATAATGAGGAAAGTTTTGCTGCAGAGTTTTTACCTTTGTTCGCACTCGAAATATTTACATTTCATATGGGAAGTGAACATCACGCAGTTAAATTTAATACCGATAATCACGGTTCCAAAACTAAATATATACACGATTTGTTATTTGAAGAATGGAAACAATCACTTAATAAGGATGATAGTAATGGATGAAGTAATACAGAGAATGCAGAAGGATAAAGAAATATCTAAAATAGTTAATCTTCATACAACTTATATTAAGGGGTTTGTACGATGTGCAGGAGGACAGTTTAAAAATTCAAGAGGTCGATTAATTAATGATTATGAAGTCCAACTAAATATAGAAGCTCACCAGGCTAAAACAATCAAAAAGCTAATTGATCTTAACAACAAACACAAAGGGTAAATAACATCATGAATACAGAAATACACAAGATAGAGGAAGAGGTTATAAAACTATATCGAGATAAAGTTGTGACGGGTGAAGAGTTCGCTACAAGCCTTGCATTTTTATTATCTCTAGCTCTTTTATCATTAAAGAAAGATACTTTTGAATTAGACGGACCTACATTTTCAATTAAAATATCCGTTACCGAAAAGGAACAAGTAGGATGAGTGAGTTAATAATTAAATTTCAAACTACAGAATTACAACTAGTTAAAGATTTGACTGTTTATAATAGTATCGTGCATAAACTAAAATTCAGTAAATTTAACTTTGATCACATTAAAGAGATTTATAACGATGTCGATCCATCCCCTTTTTATGATTTTGGGATTATCGAGGATGGAAAGTTTAAATCTTTATTTTCTGGCGAGGGAGATCCTGTACCAGAAGGTAAAGAAAATACTGGCGGTGTTTATGTAAATGTTTATATTCACTATCCTGAGCATTTAAACTTGAAAAGGAACAAGCATCATGAATGAGTTAACTGCAGATCATTACGATGAACAAAGAGAGCGCGAACTTGAGGAAAAGGACAATAAAAAATGAAATACATGGGAAGCAAAAACAGAATAGCAAAGAACTTACTACCGATTATGTTAAAAAATAGAACTGAGGGGCAGTGGTGGGTGGAGCCGTTCGTAGGTGGTGCAAATATGATTGATAAAGTTAATGGCAATAGAATCGGTTCAGATAGTAACAAGTACTTAATAGCTAGCTTGGTTAAGCTTCAGCAAGGTTGGCTTCCTGAAAAAAGCATTAGTGAAGAAACGTATATCAATGTAAAAGAAAATATAAATATGTATGAAGACTTTTTTGTCGGTTATATTGGCTTTCAATTAAGTTTTGGCGCTATGTGGTTCTCCACATTTAGAAGGGATAAGGCAGGTGTTAGAGATTACTCGTTAGAAGCATATAGAAATGTAAAAAAACAAGCAAAAAAAATAAAAGGAGTGATATTTTCGCATAATAGATACGAAGAAGTAGTCATCCCAAATAAGTCAATTATATATTGCGACCCGCCTTACAGGGGTACAGCAGGTTACAAAGAGAATAATTCATGTTTAAATTAT
>JABSPO010000323.1 GCA_013214625.1 Flavobacteriaceae bacterium | reverse complement strand
AATATATTATAGCATGTTTTCGAGAAACATCATTTTCATCTAATAAACAGATATTGTTCCTATCTCTTCCAATCGTATGTTGGCTATGAAGAATGAATTTTTCCCCATTTAATTTATTTTCAACAACTGCCATCTTTAAGTGAATTAAATTAAGGTAAATTCTCTACTAAACTTGTAGTGAGTTTTTAAATATATTCTCGTGAATATAACAGATGTGTACAAGGATACATTAATAAAAACAGTAAAGTAATTAAGAATTACTGTTAATAAAATACTTAAATTAGCGGGAAAAAATGGGTAACATTTATTTTTGGATAAAAATAACATTTTATAATACTTAGATTAAACTCCAATGCAACTAAATCATTCCACACTAAACTACTATATTTTACTATCCAGTTAAATATAGTAAGTCCAAAATTCAAGCCTGCATATTATTTTGGAAACAATTAACGGTCCGTTATGCTATATTTTAGAAAGTTTTTGAACTTATTTAGGTCATTTATAAATTAAAAAGCAAGAACCCAATTATATTCGGTTCTTGCTCTCTAAAATCTGATCGTTTCATTCACCTATTGTTTTATCCAAAATTCTATGAAACCAAGTTTAAAAAGTGATATTCTATTTTGCATGATTTTACATTTTCATTAAATTATCAACTAAATTTTCATCAGATCTTGTTCCGAATGGATCTATTGAAATATACCTAGGTTTTTCTTTTACGATTATCTTAATCTCCGTCATTTCTTTATTGAATTGATTTGATGTATAAAACAAAATTGAACTATCATCTTTTACAGCTGATGGATGCGTTGTAAAAACCCCAATTTTAATAGGTTCATCAATAGAAATTTGTTTGGTTTCTCCACTATCCAATGTTTCAAAACGTCTTGCTTTTACTTTAACAGTTATTTCGTAAGTACCATTCGCTAATTCTGTATAAGAACTTTCTTCTATTCCTAAATCATATGTAATTACTCTTTTAAACCAATCATCAACTAATATATGCTGTTCAGTTGGAGTTATTTTATAAATCTCTTCTAATAACTCAATGGTATTAGCATCCATTTTATTGACTGAACGATGTCTGTCTGTAATCGTTTTTAGCACTGCATTTACTTGCTTTTCCCCAATTAAATCTCTTAATGCTAACATCACAGTTAATGCTTTTCCGTAAGCAATATGTCCTTGCCCCTCTACTTTGTATACTGGAGGTTCAATATCACCATCAAAAGATCTCCCTGTAAAATATCTACTTCTAGCATTTTCACTCAAAGTATACAAGGCTCTTTTTCCATACATTTTTTCTAGTACAACGGCTTCCGTATATTTTGCAAACCCTTCTACAAATAAAGAACCACCCGCAACTGGTTTAGCAGACAATGTATGTCCCCACCATTGATGCGCAACTTCGTGAATAACTCTTTTTGCAACTACATTAAAAGTCTCGTCATTACTTACATCAGACAAATACAATCTGTCTTCTACCATACTTATAACTCCAGGGTGTGCAAAGCCTCCAAAAGGCCAATGGGCAGGAACTTCTGCAATCCTTAAATGATCAAAAGCATAAGCTCCAAAATTTTCTTGACAATAATCCAAGGTTTGTTTTATACTGATTTCAATGTCTTCAACATTAAAATCATGATTTGGATCATAATATTGCTCGATTGAAATTCCTTTATAAATTGTTTTCTTTGTTTTGTATTTTGCAGAAAAGTAACCGACTTCTGGCATAATCTTTTCACTACATTTATAATGGAAATAGTTTCTATTATTGACTGACCATTCTTTTATTAACCGACCAGAACTAATTGCCGTTTGATCACTGCTTGTAGAAATAATAGTTTCGAAATTTACTTTTTCAAATTTAAAATCTTCTAATATAATGTGAGAATCTGAATTATCTTCTTCTACACGTTCAGGTAAATTTCTTTTTTGACGTTCAATTCTATTTGTAATCTCGAGTCCTGTTGTATAACCTAAAATAGGCTCAAAATTCCTACGTACGAAAATCGTTGACCCACACATTTCTGAGTATGCGTACTGTAAACTATCGAGTGAAGTACCATGCTCGACTATAGTTCTACCTCTTCTAAGGTTGCTAA
>JABSPO010000322.1 GCA_013214625.1 Flavobacteriaceae bacterium | reverse complement strand
AATAACGAACTACCAACAGGTACCTATTATTACATCATAGAAATAAGAAATAGTAACCTAAAAGCAATAACAGGACATGTTTACCTGAGTACTAATTAATATAAAACACAATCATTATGAGAAAATTAATTTTAATCATGATTACCCTACTTAGTACCCCAAATCTAGTAAACGCACAACAACAACCTCAATTTACACACTACATGTTTAATACTGTAGCAGTAAACCCAGCATATGCAGGTAGTAGAGGTTCGTTATACGTCGTAGCAGTTAACAGAAACCAATGGGTTGGAATTGACGATGCTCCAAGAACAACAACAATTTCTGCTAATACGCCTTTGAGAAATAATAAAATGGGATTAGGGTTATCCATCGTTCGTGATCAGACTGGATTTCAAAACCACACTTCATTTTATGTAGATTATTCTTACACCGTAAAAATGAAAGAAGAACATTACTTTTCATTTGGTGTAAAAGCTGGGTTTAGTCAATATAAAATTGATCAAGAATTTTACGATTTTGAATCAGTAATGGAAGATCCTGCTTTAAATGAAAAGTTAAACAGATGGACTCCAAATGTCGGGGCTGGTGTGTATTACCATACTAAAAAATGGTATCTAGGACTTTCTACTCCTAGGTTAATATCGACTGATTATAATAAAAATGGTGATTATGTAGCCCTAGAACGAAATCATTATTATGTAATTGGAGGGTATGTGTTTGATTTAACTTCTAACACTAAATTTAAACCATCATTCTCTACAAAGTATACAAAAGGTTCTCCTGTATCAGCAGAAGTTAGTGCACTATTTCTATTATATGAAAAGTTTTGGATTGGTGGATCGTACCGACATGATGATGCATTTGGAGGTTTGTTTGATGTGAAAATAAATAAGCAATTAAGAGTAGGATATGCATATGAATACTCCTTCTCTGATATTAGAAAATATACTTCAGGATCTCATGAGATCATATTAATTTATGAATTCAAGTTTCCTACAACTAAATATAAATCACCTAGATATTTTTAATCCCACCTGTAGGTTTAATTTTTCAAGGATAATAAATATAAACACATGAAAGCACTCGTACTATACCTCTGTATTTTCCTATCTAGTATAACACTTTATGCTCAAAGTGGAAAAGTAAAACAAGCCGATAAGCATTTCAATAAGTTCTCTTATATGAAAGCGATAAACCTATATAAATCTGCTTTAGAAAAAAGGCCCTATGATTTATACGCAAACAAAAAATTAGCAGATTGTTATATGCTGCTACGTCAGCCACAAAAAGCAGTTCCTTATTACAAGCTAGCTGTAAAAGGACATGATATTGATCCCAATTATTATTACGCTTATGCACAAGCTTTAAGATCATCTGGAGAATATAAACAATCAAAAAAATGGATGAAAAAATTTAAAGCTACGGGTGTGGTAGACTCAAGAGTTGATCAGTTTTTTAACAACCTTGATTTTATTAATATGATTCATAAACGAAAAAACAGATATGCTGTACAAAATAGTTCATTAAACACCATTAATAGTGATTATGGTGCTATAAAATATAAAGGGGATACTTATTTTGTTTCTGCACGTGAGGATGAAGATGCTAGTGTAAAAAGAATTTATAATTGGAACAATCAACCTTTCTTAGATATCTTTAAAAAAAGCGACACATCTGATGTTGTTATAAGAATGATAGATGGTATAAACACTAAGTTTCACGAAGGTTCTGCATGTTTTACTCCTAACGGAAAACATATGTTTTTTACGCGTAACAATTATCATAACAAAAAGGCTATTAAAGATGATAAAGGAACCAATAATTTAAAAATATTTAAAGCGGAATGGATTGATGGTGAATGGAGAAATAGTAAACCATTATTTTTTAGTAGTGACTCCTACTCTGTCGGACATCCCAGTATAAGTGCTGATGGTAAAAAATTATTCTTCACCTCTGATATGCCTGGAGGATACGGAGGATCGGATATTTATGTTTCTGAAATCCACGACCGAGGTGGTGTGAAAAAACCAATTAATCTTGGAGAAACTATTAATACCGAAGGAAATGAAATGTTTCCGTTTTACCATGCCTTGGAAAAAAAACTATATTTCTCCTCTGAAGGTCAT
>JABSPO010000321.1 GCA_013214625.1 Flavobacteriaceae bacterium | reverse complement strand
GTGAGTTAGCTGTAAGGTGTGTGTCCCAACAGATATATTTCAAATTTTTAAATACTTTTACTTACGACAAACTCACGTAGTATAAGCTCTGGGTTTTATTTTGTTACTAACAAAATTACAAAAAGTAAATCGAATCTTGTAAACTTTAAATCAAGGTAGTATGTAAAGGTATTTCACACGTAGTATGTAAAGGTATTTCAACCACATATTTATATCAAAATTTAAATTACGCGAATTTTTTAAATCATTTAAATACTGAGCGACTGTTTTATTTGGTAAAAACCTACTTGCATTAATCGTTAAATGTTGACGAAAAACAGTAAACCAATCCCCTTCAGCACCATCTGGTTGAGTGATTTCGATTAAATTAGTTTCCTTATGATAAAGCATTGTTTTTTTAATAGCTTCATCCTCTACAAATGTACCTGAAATTGTATAGCCTAATTCATCCCTAAAGACTTTATATATTGGAGATAATAAGTAATAAAAAGGAACAACAACATTTTGATTTATTACAGCTGTAGCGGTTTTTGAATTAAGTGATAAGACACCATCAATTTTATGATTAATTTCTCCATTATACCTGAACCAATTATCATCGGACTTTATTTCAGCACCAAATTTCGCAGGGTATTTTAAAGAAGGGAAGTTAAAATCCGTTTCAGGAAACTTTTTAGAAATTATGTTTTCAGCATATCCTTGCCAAGCCGTATCTAGAAAATCGTTTTCTGATTGAGTTATATATGATTGTGGTGTTGTTCCGTCAATAGCAATGTCCGAAAAATAAGATGCGATTTTCCGCTTTAAATGAGGATAAACTTCATTTGTATATCTAATATCACATCTTCTTGAACCTTCAGCATACCCCCTCATTATTAACTCAGCTTGGAATATTTTATTATCATTCACAAATAACACATCAGTAAACGTTTTGTTTTCAGATTGTATTGATCTAGGACCAAGAGCTTTTACTGTAGCCTCATTTTCAGTAATTAAAAAGGGATGTGAGCTTTTATTAATACTTAGCTTATTACTAAACGTGCTTTTTTCGTCATTGACTTTTAAACTAGCTAACACTACTGGTATCTCAATGTTATTTATGATGATAGTTATACTCATTACAATTTGAATTTCATGTGAATAGTTGAATTATATCCTTTTGATTGTGTTCCGGATAATGCCGTTATTTTAAAACCAATAGACACATATACAGGTGTTGTATGAAGTGGACCACCTATTGTAATTGGTAATGACAAAACACCATCGGTAGGGAATGTAAAAGTTAGAGAAGAATTAATCACAACTGTACCAATAGGATCATCTGTAGTTCCTATTCTTAATAAATTAAAAATATCAGTTCCATTTAATTTTATAGTAGCCTGAATATTTGAAACCAATGTATAAGCATCGTTATCTTCTATAATTTCCAAGGTTACTGTTTCCGTTGGTACACCTTTATGAATAATCAAATTATTATCCGTACTCCCTAAATTTATTGTTTGATTCATAACTATTAATGTTGTTGTTGCAGTGGATGAGTTTCCATGATCATCGGTTGCTGTTATTTTAAAAGTATATGTTCCTGCACCTACCCAATTGCTTAATGAAAGGGAATTAGTATCAGTTTCCTGCATTGTAATTACCCCGCCACCTATTTGCTGCCAAATAACAGTATACGGATCGTTATCAGGTTCGGTTATTGTAGCTGTAATTGATTTACTAGGAGCATCTATTAAAACCAACACTTCACTTGGTAATGAAATTACAGGAGCTGTATTTAAAGGATCATACATCCTACGTTTAAATATGATTGTTGCAGTATTGGATATCCCTGCAGTATTTTCCATATTAAACTTAGCGGTGGTATATGGATCTCCAAAACCATCACCCGTTAATATTATTTTTTCAAAATCATTGAAGCTGTAAGCAGTAGTATTATTCAATAAAGTACTTGTGCCACTAATTACAATGTTAATTGTACCAACATCGTTTAATATTGGAAAACGTAACGTATGTGGATTTGCACCATTAAAAGCATTTTCAAATTCTGACTTCAGAATTTCAATAGGGATGTCTTCGTCTGCTGAAGCATAAATGTTAACTAAGGAAGGCGGCGAAACATATTGCACACCATCTT
>JABSPO010000320.1 GCA_013214625.1 Flavobacteriaceae bacterium | reverse complement strand
AACTATTTTTTTTTCAGTTAATACATTATTAATCTAGATTTTATCGATTGACTTTTAAGGTATAAAAAACTTGGCGTTCTTCCCTATTTTTATTTCGATATAACTTAAAATACCAATATCTTTTACAAAAGACAGGAGAAATATTATTTCAATGTGCCATTTGATAGACCGTGTGGTATTAAGACACAAAACTTACCAAGTTTGAGACAGAAAGATATCAAAAATAATATGACAGTACTATATTGATATAGAAAGATTTTTACCCTGCATGACAGGATGTATGACTTGGGTGGGAGTATGGAGATTTTATCGAGGTCACTACGGGTAGTTGATAATATTTATATCGAGCTCACTAGGTGTGTAGTAAGAAAATTTATTAGCCTGAAGGGCAGATTTTTGGCCTAAAACAGCATTTTTTATACTAAGTGAAAGGATACATGGACAATTTCCTGATTTTGACAAGGAAGGTGGGCAATAAATTCCATCAATCCAACTAAGGTATGTATATGAGAAAATTTATTGAGTTTACTATGTGGGTATGTATCCTGGTATTAAAGTAAGTTATAAAAAATCTTTTTATTTTCAAATACAACCTCACCTGGAATCTTTTTATCATCAATGCTATAAATGTTACCACCGCCCGGCTGACTCATTCCGCTACTATGCTGACTAATGCCGACGTTATGCTGGTTCATGCCGATACTATGCTGGCTCATGCCGACGTTAGGCTGGTTCATGCCGGCATCATGCCGATAAACATCCCTCCGTTGGCTTGACTCGCTATGATACATATCTGTTCGCTGGTGGCTCATGTTGGTACAAATTCGTATTTTGCGGCATCATGCCACTGTCTGACTGGTTCATGCCACCGGGTTGGTCCATGTCGCCAAATGGATCTTCCGGAATGGCGTCGGAATTGTGGTCCGGCGTTTTGGACCCAGCCCACGGATTTTGAGGAGTTCTAGACGAATCAGGCTGCGGGAAATTAGACACAAAATTGATTTTTCCTAAAACAGTAAACCTTGGTTTTACGTACTGTAGTATTCAAACTGAAAGAGCAACGTATATTGACTCATGAGTTGCTATGAGAGCGGTTTTCTACAAGACTTAAATAATATAATACAATGTTGATTTATTTTTTGAGGTGACTATTGCGGCAGGTTTTATTTTGTGTTTTTTATATAATAAAACTATATAAATTCGTTCATTTTTACCCTGGAAAATTATTATATCTAAAAAACAGTATGTGCACTAATCTGATGTGACTACGAAACAAATACCAATTATGATGTAAAAACATGAGATTTCGGTCGTAGAGAAAATAACTTGAAAATCTTTGATAGAGGAACTTTTTTCAATTTGTACCACATGCGACGTACACCCCCCTGGACGATCGACCGTATTGAAGAACCTCCCCAAGACGCCGTCGCATGTGGTGAAATATCGAAAAATCGCCTGCGGTGGTCTGAATTTCGCCCAAATCGACAAAAAATAGTTTAAAACATAATCTTGGCCGCAAGGCCGGAAGTTTTTAGCCTTTTGTTCACTTTTTTTACTTTTAACGGTATGAAAAGCCAAAGTTTCACGGCCTTCGGCCGCTAAAAAGTTACATTTAGCATCACATGTGGTGTATTCCCCCATAGACCGTATTGAAGCACCCACCCTAGAGGCGTCGCATGTGGCACAGAATATTTTTTCTATGAATCAACTTTTCACTAGGGAATAATGTGAATTAACTTATTTATCGTCGATGCAAGGGGGTTCAACAAACAAAAAATTGACACAAGGAGAGTGCGAAATATTAAATTTCAAAGTTTCAAAATTTTTAGGCTCTTTTCGACTATTTAAAGGGTAAAATTGGAACTAGGAGAGGGGTCAACATTAGTAATAGAGCAAATATTTGTATACGTTTGACTCAACTCTTTATTTTTGATACTATGAGGGTGGGGCCAACGAATTGATTTTTGATACTATGGGGGTGGGTCAACAACTAAAAGGTTGATACTAGGGAGTGGTCATTAAATTTATTTTCAAAATTTCAGATTTTCCACAATTTTTGGTCATTTAAAGGGTAAAATTTTGACACTAGGGTGAGTGGTCAACAAATAAAATTTTGACACTAGGGGTGGTCAACAAATAAAAAGTTTTACCTATTAAA
>JABSPO010000032.1 GCA_013214625.1 Flavobacteriaceae bacterium | reverse complement strand
TTGGTTGCTACTTGTGCATTAGTAATTGAATACCAAAATAAAATAATAGCTAATAAATAGTAAATTTTATTCATTATAGTTAGTTTTTTACTTTGAGTTTAGATCGCAAAATAGTTGCCTTTTTTGCAAAAAAATATATCATCACATGTCATCACGATAAATTGCTAGTATATTTTTTACGTAGTTAATAAAAGTAATTTCAAAATAAAATAATAATGTGCCATTTCACTCCAAACATGTGTCAATAGACATAAAAAGTATAGTAATACGTTATATTAGTATAAGCAAAAAATAATGATAAAAGATTACATGCATTTTATATATTCTTTTATCATTATTGAATTAAATCTATTTTTGATTAGTCCTAATTTTGATTTATGAATGATTATTTTTAATTACTTATAAAGTAACATTTAGAAGTACTGGTTTTACTTGATAAGGATCTGTAGTAGGAATTAAATTATCATTAATCATATTGTCATAATTATGACTTATAAACTGATTATCAGCTGTCAATTCAACCATATTTAGCTTTGCTACATTATAATTTGAAGACAATTGGTTTAAGTTTAGCCATACTACATTGGGTGTACGAACATTATAAAAATAGTAGATCAAATTATTATGGTCTGAAATAGTTGACCACAGTGTTGGTGCTACATTTGGGTTGTCATCTATTGTTAAATTAAATCCAATTGGTACAGATGCATTTGCTACAATAGACTTTGATTGCGCCAATGAATCTTTAGCGTTTATTGGAGCATCAATATGATGAAGATAGAAAGCAGCACGTTCAAAACGATCGGTGGGAAATGGACCTCCTGGTATCGTATGGCTTGGAAATTTATTCTCACTACTCCATTGCCATCTCCAATAGTCATTAAGCTTAATTTGAGTTTCAAAATTAGGCTCATTTGTCATAATTGTAAATGCTTTGCTAAGATGTATGCAAAATTTCCCATCAACAAGTTCTATAATAGCAGAATCACTGTGCTTATCTGATATTGAAAGGTGAAGCGTAGCTTCTGATTCACTTCCAGGAACTCTACTACCAACAATTTGAATGTTATTTTTGTTAAATTCACTAACTACATCTGAAACTGTACCATACATATCTAATACATATTGAACCCACCTCAGCACATCTAGTTTTTTTGTAGAGTCATCATCTTTACGAAGGTATTCTGCATTACTGTCGTAAAGTACATTCGCTACTAAACCGTTTGAGTTCATACCATCTGAAGCACCATAACCACTTTCTTCATTACCCACCATAGTAACAACACTATCATAAACAGATGTCCAAGTTAATGCGGAATCGTCATTGCTTTCCATACCCGATTTATTAAGTCCCTTTTTAAATGTAAATAGACTGGTTGGTAGTTGTGTTTTCCAATCCATGTTACGAGAAGTTGTTAAATAATCTTCACTTTTGTTGTTAAATACTCTTGTACACATATTAATTATATTTTTATATTAGTTAGTACAATTTACAACTAGATGGCTTTTAAAAATATGACAGCCTATGACATCTTCTTGAAGAAGTAATGATAATACGATTTTGTATTGCTATATTATTTTATTATTGTACGTCAACAACTTGAATCCTGTTTTTCCAATATGTACTGTCTCTCCATCGATTTTCTAAAGCATAATGATTGCTTAATTTTTCCATATAGGCTTGAAATGCATTTTCAAGTATATAACGGTAAGTAAGCATTGCATCATCTTCTTCTGAAAGTTTACTAGCCAATGCATGTCCTGCGTAATACCCAGAAGCCAATGCAGATGTAATTCCATAAGATGAAATAGGATCATATGAAAATGCAGCATCTCCTACAGCTATCCAATCATCACCATAAGGAATATCCAAGCGGCTAGTTCCACTGGGAATTACTTTTAAAGTATCAAAATAAAGGTTTGCTACTTTAGTAAGTTTTGAAATGTGTAGACTTTTTTCTAGTTCCTTTCTTATAAATGATGCCAACAATTTCTTTTCAGGAAGAAGTTCCTGTAAGGTAAAAAACATAATTGTTAGCTCATTATTTTGCTGTGGAGCAACATACCACCATCCATTTTCTGTAGCTTCTACATTAATTTGATGTTCAATTGGTTTTAATAATTTGGCTTTAAAACTAATTGCAAATTGGGTGTCTAAGTTCTGCTTTGTTATTCCTAATTGATGACAAACAGAGGCTTTTCTTCCAGTGGCATCAACAATATAGTTTGCGTTTAGGGTTGAAGTCTCTCTGTTATTTAAAATTGCAACTTCAATTCCAGTAGTATTGCGAACAAGCTTTTTTAGTTTAACTCCTTCCAAAATAACACCTCCGTTATTTTTCAAATGTTGTCGCAATTGTTTTTCGAAATACAATCGGTCCAACAAATAACCATGTCCATAAATATCCTTAATAAATTCTTTTTGTTCTAGTGAATCACTCCCCCAACAGCTTTTATTTCCATAATAAGCAGCGTGTTTGTGATGTTCAATTAAATGCATGATCCCTAGTTTTTTCAACAGGGGTTTAGCATTTGGAGGAATCGCTTCTCCAAACTTTCTTATCGGCTCAAGATTTGCTTCAATTATACAATTAGAGATCCCTCTAGCTGTTAAAGTCAAAGAGGTGGCAATCCCTGAGGGACCACCACCAATTATAATAACTTGATACTCTTGTTTATCGTTCACCACGTTTCATAGTCTTTCTTTTTCTACTACTTTTTGGAGCATCTTTTCTAATTTCAGCCACTTTTTCAGCTGCATGTTTTAAATTAGTTACCAAAAATTTACGACCTACCTTACTAAGCTCTTCTTTGTCTTCAACTTTTACCACACTGTCTTCATCTCCCTCAGCGTATAAAACTTGTGCAAAGGTTTGATCAGCATCGTCAACTGAAAAGTTTCGTCCCATTTCAACCCATGATACTTCAGGAAGATATCCGTCTGAATTATTTGAGATTGGTGCTTCTTGTTTAGTAATAATCCCTAAATGATTCCATTCATCAACCATGTTTTTAAGCCTCTTCAAATGGTCATCTTCAATATCACGCATCCAATCTTGTCTATAGTCAAGATGTTTTAAACGCTGAGCAGTATTTACATTACCCGCTTGCATTCTTAAATACCCATCTTCACTAAGCACTTGATTAGGAACTCGTGCTGCCCAAAAAGAAGGTAGCGGTAAATAGTTAGATGTGGTGTAACCTGCTAAACAACTGGCTTCATCGGTTTGCCAAGGAACACCCATCCACCTAGTTAAGGATCCAGGTCCATTTATAGCACAAGGACCATTTTCACTCATAGCTATTTCGGGAGTTAATAAGTCTCCAAAATCTAATTGAATGGCTTCCCCTTCTTCAACAACCTTTAAACGATACGGTTGATCCCACATTTGTTCTACACGCATTGTCCATGTCAATTCTATTCCAGGATGAAATGGTCCACCCAAACAATCCTCAAGTGGCGCTTGGTTTAGTGCATTTATCTGATCTATTAATGATAGTTTATCAAATAGAGATTGCTTTATCGGTTCACCAGTTTTAAAGGTTCCTTTTGCCCATAATTCTAACCTTTTATACTGTAAATCTGTAATAGCTAAATCATCTAAAGCTATTTTAGTATAATCACCAAAACCATCCCCATAAAAAGGAGGTACTTTTTCCGGAGTATATCTAGGCGTATATTTTGGAGTTTCAGGTTTTCTAAACCATTCAAAAACACGTGCCCTAGCTGATTTTGAACTGTCATCCGGATTTTTTAACAGGCTAATAATCTTAGGATTTGTAAAATCAGATGGAGAATTTTTCCCAAATAGCATATAGAATCCTTCATTAACCCATTGGGTATTGGTCATACGTTCTAATATTGGATAAATATCACGCCAAAACTCTACTCCTTTTTCTGAAGGATTAGGATACCCCATTTTACCAATAAACAAATTCTGAACAACATCATTCATGGTTACTACACCATACAGTCCTTGTCCAAAATTTGGAGGTGTAACAGCTACCATTGCTGGTTTGGCCTCAAACTCCTTTCCATTGATTTTTACTGTTGCTCGAATAACACCATCACAAGTGTCATCATGCCAACCGTTATTATTGGCAAACGTAGTGATTGGCATATTATCTGTTGACTCAGCACCTCCATCACCCGCAAAAAATAATAGCCTTCCTTCGGAGTCGGTTTCCAAATGACCTAGATTAACATTTTTCCCATAAAACTTTCCATCATCAAAGCTGTATTTATCTTGATATACATACTTGTACTCTTTCTCGCAAAATTCATCAAGTTTACCCGTAGGAACACGATTGGCATTATTTAAACTTTTACCTGAAATAGTTTTTGGGCTTGGCTTAATCGCCAACTGATCTCTGTATCCCCCTGATACCTGACTATTTCTACGAATCGATGGAATACTGTATTTCTTTCCTAAATCTAATGCATTATTAAATTCATACCAAGCGGCTTTAACATTGGCTACTTCTGCTCGCCAGTTAATAGTTGCTTCATCAGCTGTCAATTCTTTGACCACATCACCAGCACTATTAAATCCATATATCCTAAAGCGTGCAACCTCTTTTTTAATTCGGCCTTTAGTATCTTTATACCCATCTTCTGGTACTTCAGATACTCCAGGAAGATCTGAAGCCAAAAAATGTTCTGGAGAATTTCCTATACGTGCTATTCCTATTGGTGGATATATAGCTACATAACTTATTTCATTTATTTTCATGATGATTGTATTTGATTTGTGTAAAATTGAGCAATTTAATCTGTCTTTTACAGCGTGTTTTTACGTGTTTTATAAAATTGTTTTAACCAATTAGAAGGGCTTTAAAGGATTGTTGTCTTGTAAAGATAATTATGATAGTATTGAAAAATATTACCCCATATTACATAGCATGAAGCCACAAGTTATGTTGTGGCCTCTTTTATACTAGTTTGTATCCTCCTTCAGATAGTTGGTATTCATAACAATTTAACTAAAAGACGTTTTGAATGGCTTTAGGTTCTGCCATGGGATTTTCCTTGAGTGGTTGCTATAAAATATTCCATCCTCTAAAAGTTAAGTGTTTCGATAAGAGCATTTTAATAATTTCAAATATGCTAGTTTTAAACTATTGTCTTACGTGTTCGCAGCAAGGTCTTTTCATCTTTGCTGTGACACTTTTTAATTTCGACTAACTTATTATAGTTTTCCTGAAAATAGTGTGAGGTAGGAATACTGGAATCTTTAAAACTGATAAATGCCCCCTTAGTATGAGGAATAGTGAAATTTCGGCAATTATCTATCCAATCCTCTGTGCGATTAACATATTTACGACTTTCAATTTTTTCCTCTTCAGTTACTTTTGTGATGTCAAACCGATTCCACCATGCTTGATACTGAATAGTGAACAAACAATCTTTATAAGGAAAAGAACTATTAATTTCATCTGACTCATAGTCTGCATAATAGGAACCTTCAATAGCCCCCAAGGTTATATATGTTTCAATACCATAAGCTTTATTAGGTGATAGTAAAGGAGATTGCAAGGAACAGATCAACGCTTTACGGCTTTCATCTCCCCAACTAGCTGTAGCCATACGCGAGGTGATTTTATGTGGGTTTGGTGCTACATCACCACTTAAATCTCCATGAGGTTGGAAGTCCCATTCATTAAATGGCCAAGGGTTTTGTGCCATCTCACTATGTTCAGATTTCAAGTCTATATGCAAGTCAACACGAATTTCCCCTCGGTTTAACCAGTTCATAAGCGCTATCGTCTTTTCCTTTTCTGTCAATATATTGATTTCCTTTAACAATAGAAACTGTTCTTTGATTTTTATAATGTCATCAGTATCTATTTTGCCATCCTCTATCAATTTCTCTATTACTGACTTTAACCAAGCAACCAATTCCTCTAAGCTACCTCCATAATAGCCATTAAATGTACAGTCTAAATCAGCATCTTCACTAGGTAGTTCACCACTAGCAAGTCGTTTGGCGGTTATGCTCAAGTTGGTACCAATTAAATTAAGGTTATTTGCAGGTTTTATTGCATTTTCCCACATTTCTAAGAACCCAAGTGTTGTTTTTGGAAACAAGTCAGAGCCTCGTTCAATTTCAAAAGCAAAGGTAACATCGGGTAATACAAAAGCTTTGAAGACCAAACTGGTGACGATGCCATAGCTCATTCCTCCACCTCCTCGTAAGGCCCATAATAATTCTTTATCAGCAATATCAGTACTGTCTACGCTTATATGCTTAACAACACCGTTACCTATTACAATTGTTGCTGCAACAAGACTTTCACAAGCCATACCATGCTTCCTTGTCCATGGTCCCCAACCACCACCAAAGGTAAAACCAGCGACACCCACATGAGAACAAGCTCCATGAGGAATCCCTAGATTAACCTTATCCAATTCTTCTTTTATATGGGTAAATCTTGCACCAGGTCCAATAGAGACGAATAATTTTTCATCTCCATCACAGTTTTGTGGTTTTTCTGCCTTAGCAACTGCATTCATTTTTGACAAATCAATTAACAAACTCCCAGTACCATTACTCTCACCTTCATGGTCATGACCACCAGAGCGTACACGCAATTTAATTGCCCCTGGTTGGGTATTTGCAAAGTCTACAATAATGCTGACTTGTTCAGTATTTTCTACAAAAATAATAGCACTTGGGCGAAACTCAAATTTTCGATTAAAGCACAAACTCGCTTCTTCATAAGCTGCATTTTGTGCCCCATCACAACTGCAATCTGTAAGAATTTCAGGAAACTGACCTTTATTGGTCAATATTCTAGTTAATAGACTGATATCCACTGTTGTCATATTTCTCATATCTTATTTCTTTTAAATTGGTTTTTATTTGTTGTTATAGACTTTCATTTATAATCTGTAATGAAACTACTTTTTAATAAAAGTAACCTCCTTATAGAAAAACAATAATAAACTCCAATTCACCTTACATAAGGAGCTTTCTTCTAGAGTTGTGAAATTGTTCATTTCATTGTTGCAACAAAGATATTTACTAGGTCTTAATAAAAATATTACATCGTATATCATAAAAAAACAGGTGGTATACAACAGAAGCCACAACATATGTTGTGGCTTCTGTTTACTTTGTTTCACTCATGCTAAAAAGCGTTTCAATGATTTTTCAGGTTTTGTTATCGGCTTAGCTCAGCAACACTGTACTCTTGTGCTAACTTGGGGGCGGGCAAAGCAACACTGTACTCTTGTGCTAACTGAGGGGCGGGCACAGCAATCACAGGGCGTGCATTCGTAACGTTTTGGTATTCGACCTTCTGATTCATTGATATCTCCACAACGGTAGATTCAGTTTCGATCAGTTTCGCGAAATCGACAACACGAATATTTTGATTATTGTAAGTACGAAAATAGTATTTTAGATTAGAAAGATCCGAGACAGAGACCCATTGTGTGTGATCATCTTCCTCATCTTCGCCGTGGTCTTCACCAGCTGAACGAGCTGCGCCAATTGGAATGGTGATGTTGTCTATAAGATTCCAAGCCATATTTACACCTCCTTCATCAGTTGTGGGCGACAATGATGCGCCAGGCAGAGCAACGGATTGCGATAGCGCTACCGCTCGAACAAATCTTGACGGTGGAGTGAAATCTCCAGGTAACCCAAGCATTCCAGAGCCTTGACCAAACGGAGTTAATTCTAAATCGCCAGTTAGCTTGAATTTTTGTGCATTATTATATGAAAGATTCACGTAATTCCTTAAGTTGGTCATATGCCACTTGAAATCGGGTGAGTTAGTGAGCACGTTGAGAGGATTATCAATGATATTTAATTCACCTTCGAGATACTCAATTACTATGGCCGGTTGGTTTTTCGCCTGAATAATCCAATGCATGGGAGGTGACTTGCTAAGCGCTTGCAGATAGCTATCACATAGGTTAACCTCCTCTACTGCTTTACGTGCCTGTACTACGTTTGCACAAGTACCTAAAATGTATTGAGCGAAATCCAGTGGGCCAATGGAATTTAATAATTCGGTTTCATTAGCGGGAAAGGCTTGATATTTGGCATACTCAGGAAAGTAGAAACCAGCGACATGTAATCCATTTTCGTTAATTCCTTCTAGGATATCATCTGTGCCCATAGCTGTTGGACCAAAGATCGCGTAAATAGATTTCCATTCCTTACCATCCAAGATATCGCTACATTCTTTTAATTGAAGCTTGGCATTGAACATTGTACCTGCTGGTGAGAAGCGAAGCTTGGATTTCATATTTGCACCAAATTCCATGGTACGGGCAAAAATCAGGTTGCCACCTATACATTCTCTGTTGGATTTAATCTTTACTGGTATTCCTGTACACATAATTATTTTATTTTTTAAATTTATTTTTATTTTTATTCGTTGTTGTTGGCTTTCTAAAAATAAAACAAACGCCAATCATTGGGTGTCCCATGTTGTTTTCCATGTTGTTTACTAGTTAGGCCACTTAACACGGCTTAACTTATATACTTATACCTCTAAAAACTACTCCTTACTGTCTGTCTTTTCTTATTGCCTATAACATGCCACTAAACTATTTAGTGGGCTTTATTTTAATTGTAT
This sequence comes from Flavobacteriaceae bacterium, assembly GCA_013214625.1. GTDB lineage: Bacteria > Bacteroidota > Bacteroidia > Flavobacteriales > Flavobacteriaceae. The sequence continues at coordinate 10,114 of JABSPO010000032.1, read as the reverse complement.
CTTTAACAAAAGGTGTTTAATAACATCCTATTGGGGTGTTAAAGGTTCACGAACAATTTATCCCATGATATATGTTTAGAATGATTATGATCCTTTTGGAATTTAGTATTCCAATGCTATTAGATTTACTAGTAACTACTCCTTTTAATAAAAATATATTTTCTGTCTTCGGCCAAAGTCAGTATTCAATTACATTTTACAGGAAGCTTATTTTATAGCTGTGCAATGTGTTATTTTGTTATTGAAACAAAACTAAGTAACATATGTTAAAGAAAATATATCATGGTATATCACCTAACTATAATTACGAATAAATATGTGTTTTTTGGTGTGTGATTATTGTTCTTATAGCCAATGAAATTTTACGGGAGTGTATTCGTAATTTCTTTAACTATGGAATAATTGTGCTAAGTATATTAACTGTGAATCAAATCAGCTTTATAAACGAAAAACCCTCTGTCTAATAAAGACAGAGGGTTTCCTCGAATAAGTAAGGTCTATAAAATTATTATGCTTTATTAGGTAAGATGAAGCTACAGTGTAAATAACAATTCCTTCCTAATTAGTATTCACAGTTACCTATACACTTTAACTTTATTTAATAATTTGAACTTAACTAAGCTATATTAACATAGATCTTTATTCTTTTATAAATTTAATTGGATTTCTATTTTCCATTTTAAAGAAATACATTCCAGCCCTTAAGTTTTGTATATTCATCCTTTCATTGGGAGCGATAGCTCCTTCCCTTACCTTAGCTCCAATAATATTATAAATTATATAATTTTCTGTTTTAGTTAATCCTGATACTTGAATATCATTTAATGACGGATTTGGATATAAGTTTATACTTATTTTTTCATCACTAAAATCATTTATACCAAGTACTGTATTAATTACTATTTCCACAGTACCACTTCTTAAAGGAGCTAAAAACCCGCATGTACTCATTGAAGGATTACTAATTTCAGCGTAATAATAAAAAGTTCCTGCAACATCCGTTGGTGGCAGAAATGTTATAGTAGGGTCAAAACTTACTGTAGTACTCGTATTAAAAGAACTAACAGGAGTTCCTCCGGTATTTGAATTTGTTGAATTGACAAACCATTCTAAATCATAATTCGTTAAATTATGTGGTTGCGAAATACCTCCTGGACATTGAGATAAACGTAACATAACATTAGTTGGTGTCTCATTTTGATCATAAGTACCTGCGCCTGTTATATTAGTGATAGCATCAACTTGCCAAAAATATTGAGCATTTAATTGTGAGAAAGTGAAAAGTAATAATGCACTTAAAATGTAAAGTTTTTTCATTTGTTTAAAATTTAATTGTTCCTATTTGGGTTTTAATGTTTGCTAACATGCCACTAAACCATTTAGTGGACTTTATTTTTACTGTAGCTATATAAAAAGCTATCCAATAACAGCATCAGAGTGTTATTGGCTAGCTTATAAATAAATCATGAACTTATCTACTACTTTCCTCTATTTCATTGCCCTTATTTTGTTTTTTTGGTCGTTCAATTCGTATGCGTTGCATCATTCCTTGATCTTCATGATGTAATAAATGACAATGCAAAACAAAGTCACCCCAATAATCCTCATATCGTGCACGTATTTTTGCCTTACCACCCTTAGTAACCATTACCACATCTTTCCAAACAGGGGTATCAAGTTTATCTTCTCCAAATTTAATTACTTGAAAAGGGTTAATATGAATGTGATACGGATGAGATACAACGTTTTGACCTGGATTACTGGTAGTATAAATTTCCCATTCTTCCGCATCGCCTAAGGTTAATGTTTCATGAATAACTCCTGCTTCAAAAGCTTTATTATTTACTACATACTTAGTAGTAGGATTATACTGTCAGCAAATGCAATTTTAAATTGAGTTGTTCTAGGATTTCCTAAATTTACCAATTCATCCTCCAAAATATCTTTCAATTGACTCCCAGGACCAGGTAGTACTGCCGGTATTTTCATATCCATTTCCCTACCAGCAACAATAATTTTCATAATGACTTCCTTTTCACCATCGTTTGTTGTATTTATTGCGCAACTTGGATCATTAGGAAAATATTCACACTTTGCATTGTAATTAATAGATTTAACCGAAAAAGTTTCATTTTTCATCCCTTTTGGAAAACGTACGAGAAGGTCTGTTCGATTACCAGGAGCCATATGTATCGTATTCATTTTTCTAGGTTTATCAAACATAATACCATCGATAGCAATTTGCCAAACCTCCGCTTCTTTAGGGAATTCCAACCCTAGTGTAGATTGATATCCTGAATGTACCAATCTCCAACGTTGCACTTCACCTGGATGTATCTCCATTTTAGGAACAACAATACCGTTTATTGTGGTTCCCTTTGGTGGGTTGGACTCTCTATACCTCATAAGTGTATCGAAATCGGGAAGCTCTCCAGTAACAGGATCAAATATAATCTGATTAAAAAGTAAAATACGCTCGTGGTTAGGTTCAGAGGCAGCTGCCAAATCTTGATGATTTGTTAGATCTCCATCTTCAATTATAATAACACCCGACATTCCACTAGCCACTTGTAAAGCAGTAGAACCATGTACGTGCGGATGGTACCACATCGTACCTGGTGTATGATTTATTAAATCATAGGTATAATAACTGGAAAAACCAGGCTCAACTTTTCTGAAAATATCATCTTGAAAAGGACTAACATGAAAACCATGTGTATGAAAATTTGTAGTATTAAAACCATGTGGTATGTTATGATTATGTTCTTCACCCTCATGATCTACTTCCTTGTAAATACGAAGCTCCATTTTATTTGTCCTATAATTGTATTTTTTCACAATAGAGTACTTGATAGGGATCTTTTCACAAGTTCCTTCTTTTCCTGGAGGGCATCTGCACTCCTCCTTAGCATGTACAAGCCACTTCACATTTTTTTCTATTACTTCAATAGTGGCCCTTACTAAGTTTCCAGGTTTAATGAGTATATTTATTTTCACTGTATCTTTTACTAGTGTTCTTAAAGTAGTAGCTTCTACCAATATTTTTTCCAACTCCTCTGATACTCTACCTCCCTTATCCAAAGCAGAAGAATTGTCGGTATCCATTGAGCCAAGGTAATTTCCATCATTAGCTTCTGATAAATTATTATGAATAATTACATTAAGTCGATCATTAGCTCCTATACGAAGTGTTGGACCCCAAGGGCCAACTTTTGTTGAAGAAAAATTACCGCTTTCATAAGTATAGGTTCGTAAATTCACTGTATCTCCTTCAAAATTATATTTTTCTTCATTGATAAAAAGATGTACCTCAAGTTGGCCATCTTTGGCTTTTAGTTCCGGTATTTTAAAAAAATCCTGGGGCACAGCGTTGTTGAAAACATCTGCCTTTACTCTTACTCCTAACATTGCATGGTTGTCTTGTGCAAAACCAGAAGTAAAAGCCAAACTAATGAGGGCTATAAAAACGCTCCTCATTACTATAGATATTATTTGTTTCATAAGTAATGGTGTTTATTTTGAGCACAAGTGTAATCAATAATCATGGGGGAAAATATATCATCCTATGACAGATGAGTAAGTAATAAAAGCTAAATCCCTCATCTGTTCATAGGATGAGGGATTTAGCTTTTATTAAGGACTATTTTTTAACTCAACATAGTTTCAGAAACTAATTACTGAGAGCATTCCTCTATTTTTTTCTCCAAATAGATTGACTTTGAATATCCTGTTCCAATGATATATCGTACACCACTAAGCCCGCCAAATTCACTAAGATCTAGACAGTTTAAATTGATAGAAAATACTTGAGGGGAATCATATAAGCGAACTGAATATCTCAATTTTGACAAATTTGAAACTGTCCCCCATTGTGTATAATCGCTTGTATCAAGTGTATTTTTATTTGCTTCTTACGAAACACGGCTTATACCCAATGGTATGTCTACCGTATTTAGTATATGAGATGCAAGGGTTGTTGCTTCACTGAAATGATCAACCTGATAAGTATAATTGTCCATCATTGCAGCTCTAACAAAAAGATCTGGTGGTGTTGAACTAGCAGGTAAACCTACAAAACCAGATCCTTACCACGGCCCTCCCAAGGTGAAATTATTAGTTAATTCATTCTTATTTACAGCATTAACTGGTGTAATGGATACATAGTTTGATAAGTTTTTAAACTGCCATTCAAAAGATGGTTCATTTGTAAGAACCCCAAGTTTTCCTTTCAATAATGTCTCCTCACATGTTTCATCTGTCTTTGGCGTATTACTAGCTAGCCAAACAGTATTGTCATGAATTTGAAAACATGTCTATTCAGTAATTGTTTTAAAAATATTAGATACTCGTCCATGTGAAGAATTCTATCGTGTTGTTTAAGTCTCAAAAAAACATAAGTAATAAGCTATTGAACTATAAGTAATACCTCTACGTAATGAAAAATGCTGTCCTTTCAGATTAATTTTTCATCTATAAGAATACTCCAACATATTGTTATTCTGTAAATGTAATTTGATCAAAAAAAATATTACATCGTATTACACAGGATGCAGCTAGGGTAAAACAAAAGAATCCGCAACATAAGTTGCGGATTCTTTTTTAATTATTTAACAATGGGGCTAAAGATCGTTTCAATTGACTTTAGGCCTTGTTATAGGCACATATAATTTCATTACTCCTTTCATTAACTTATTAATGCGAAGTACCATAATCATGATGTGGCACATAAGTACTCATTATTCAAGCTTAGTAAGTGCTTCAAAAAGTTTAGAGCCAATGGGGGTACCCCAACCACTACAGGCATCAAAACCAGATGTGGCATCATAACCGGGGTAATTGGGTGCCGATTTATTGTTCCCAATAGTGATATCGGTAAATAAGTCTCCATTCGCAGCTAAATCATAGAGTCGTTCATTTACAAATCCAAGTTGAGATTTACCAGATTCAGCACGTGCTTCATTAATCAGTGCAATTAGCGATGCCCACAATGGGGCAACTGCACTGGTTCCACCAATCAGCACTGCTTTGTCTGATTGGTAAATTTTCCAGTCCCCGCCAGCAGCAAGTCCTGCAACATCAGGTATTACTCGCCCTATTTTCCCTGTATTTATGGAAGGAATCTTGATCCCTGCGCTGCTTTGCCAAGATGGAAGACCGAATAGGTGGCTAACACCGCCTCCAGTGGCCCCCCTCCCAATATTGCTATTATTCCAAACAACTTCTGATCTTTCACCGTTTTTCATAAGAAGTTCCGTACCACCACATGCCAATACATGATGACTACTTGCTGGATAACCTACATGAGCCTTTCCGTCCGCATCAGCGACATTACGAGAATCTGAAGACCCTCCGTCTCCGGCCGAAACACAAACGGTGACGCCCTCCTTTTTAGCATTTTCAAGAACGCTTTCCATTTCGGAGTTTTGATCACTATAAATTTCCGAGGCCCCCCATGATATCGAAATCACCGAGTTTTTATCTGCGACTGCCTTTTTTACGGCAGCAGCAAGTCCAGAGGGATTCGGTCCCCGGTAAATCGTAATTTTAGCTTCTGGACAAATGCTCCCAATCACTTCAACATCCAAATGTGTTTCACCACTAGGCATTTGGTTTTGCTCCGTTGTAATAGATTCTGGTTCAACCAATACAACCTTTATATCAGGCATCGGAACTCTCATTGCTTGGAAATCTTTTTTCAATTCATCCATATTGATCTCCCCTCCTAGGGATATAATTGCTATGGATTGTTCTTTTCCAGTATACTGAAGTGGAAAACCATAGTGTTTTGCTATCTGCATAGGTAACAAACCAGGGGATGTTTCTTTTACCATCATAATCTTTTTTTATTAGTAATACCAATTGAAATTTAAAAACACAGATTAAATAGTTTCCTATTGATTTATACTTCGTTTAAAAATATAACCGTAGCAAGGCTATGCTTATATTTTGAAGCTTAACTAAATCAAAAATAATTCAATTCACTTACATGGGGCTTAAAATTTAATTGGTATAATAAAAACTCCCATGAAGAGAATACTTCATGGGAGTTTCTAATTATTTGAGAATCCTCCTTACCGTTTTTCATACAGCTAATTTCCTTAATTGGCTAGTAAGTATTATTATGGTCTATTGCCATAAAGTGGTCCGGGATATTGTTCTTTCTTTACTAAGTTTTATAGTGCTTATCAAACGTCTATATCAAGTACATTACTCACCGTTTTGTCCACCAACTTATCTAAGATGATTTTCCTTACTTTACTGTATACACTTGCATTTAAGGACAAATCGAGTTCACTGTAACTGGCTGAAGCATCATTAAGCTTCCAATCGAAAAAGAATAAAACTGTTCCAGAGGATTGTTTTGAATGCAAGTTTAAGTTAGCCATTTTCATTTTTACACTCCCATTTGTTTCCCTGGCATCAGCTATTTGGAATTTAGCCTGGTTTTCAGATTGCGATTCACTTTTGAAAGCATGAAGTTTCCCCGATTCATCTGCCATTGCTCCCACCGCCTTGAGAGTAGCTTCCACAATCAGTGATCCTCCACCTGTATAGATAGCAGCAGCGATGGAAAGTACCACTTGATCCATTGTAAAATCTTTACTGCTGATATCGAAGTCTTGGTAATTAACCTCTTTGTAAAACCAACCAATTTTTTTCAGAACGTTCAAATATTCATCGAACCATTTACTCATATCTCCCTTTAAATCAGGGAATTTTTTATCAGCAGCTCTTTGCGCAAACGTGCATGAGTTTGCCACATCAGCAATACTTTGGGTGGACATCCCAGGCTGGTTAATCAGCACCGCCCCTCCTGTTAATGTTACATGGACTTTATCAGGATCAGGCTCCACTTCATCGGCGGAAACCATAAGTCTACCTCCAGCCTTGGTAGGTGAAGCCTTTGGTGGTGCTAATTCTAGCGCTTGTACGTACTCAACTATATCGTCAGTTATAACCATTTTTTATTTTTTTAATTTGTTACTGGCTTATTTTCATTGCCCATAACACGTCATCTATTAGTTCACTAGACCCTCCAGTGGACTTAATTTTTACTCTATCTTTAACACACAGTGGTTCTTTATCACCTTAATTGGGGTTTAAAGATTCGCTTTAAAAGTATTTATAAGGATTATTTTATGAAAAGGATTCCTTTCTATCCCTTAATAACTTTTAATTTTCACCTATTATTGGTATTTCATACGTCTATATCTTGACCATGAAGGCAAACACTTGTGAGTATTGCAATAAAGATTTTAAATTTCAAATGAAAAAAAAGCAACAGTATTCTATTTTTTATAAAACTTGGTACGTGATACACCATGTACTTTTGTTGTTTATTTTCATTTGAAATTTATAATTATATCATTTCCCTACTCGGCCGAACTTAGAAAATGATGTAAAATTTTTAATAATATTTAATGCTTGTAATACATTTTCTTTTCCTTTGAATTCATTTAATGAAATTCGTTGTTTTTTAAGCCTAGCTTCTCTACAAAACTCTTTGATATAACATCACCATTTTTACAATTAATGAGAGGTTATTACGAAAATTAGGATTACGAATTTGAGGTAATTTTTAAATTCACAAAACATTTAAACGTTTTGTGTTTTAAGTTCATTACTTAACTACTACTACCTTAAAATTGGTTTTTGTTACCCAATTATTTAGTTTTTTTTAAAATATTGAGTTCTAATTAAACCATAATATCTTGTATTAGGCCTCTAGCCTTCTCCATATTTTTATTTAATCATAACTTTAATACATAGCTGTATTTGTTACATTAACAACGTTTTACGTAGCTTACTGCAGTAACCTCAAAGATTCTAAATAAAGGTTTTATCATTCTTGTAGAATATTGTATTCCAATGATCTTAGATTTTATGGTTAAATCACCTTCTATAAAAATATATCCGATAACTATCGGATTTTGTCTTTGACCAAAGTCATGATTCAACTCCATTTTACTTTTCACAGGAAGCTCCTTCTATAGCTGTAAAGTGTTTCATTTTGTTGTTAAAATAAAATTAGCCAACATATGGGAATAAAAATATCGCATCGTATTGCATGAGCTTAAATTAGGTTTTAACTCATTGAAATACAACTTAAAGAAGCGTTCGTGCTAAAGTATTACTATATAGATAACCACCATCTAAAATTAGTCCCTATTAAAAATGAATTCCATTGATTTTAATAATACCTTCCTTATCAAACAGTCCAGTTAGCCATCATGAACATTTATATTTTTACCCGATAAATAAATCAAAAAAGGTTTGTGATAAACTTAACTGGTAACCGATTTAATTGTGTGATTTTTAATAGGTTAATATACAAATACGGGTTTTCGTACTGCTCTATAACGTCTCTCCCATTCCCTAGGATTAGCAACATTTAATCTATCATCAAATGGATGAGATCCATTCTTCTATTTAATTATAAGTAGTTCTCTATTTTTATAATTTTCCATGTTTCAATTTATTATTGTCATCTTTTTTTTTCACCTAACCAGCTTATCAAAGCTATTGCCCAATCATCTGTGAGAATGTGAGTACAATAAACTCTGCTGGGCGCACTGGTGCCACTTGGATGGATACTCTCATGTATCCATTCAACACATCTTCATCGGTCATTGTTTCACCAACACCAATCAAAACGTGGTAACTACCTGCTGGTGTTGTACCTGCAAAAGCTCCGTCATTAAACAATCCAAACAAATAACTTTCTATCATGGTTTTTACTTCCACCCAAGTATTGTGTACATTAGGTTTAAACACGAAGGTTTCCAATGACTTACTAATATCAGTTTCCATAGAGATGAATAACCTTCGAACATTTATATAACGCCAATCTAAACTGTTGCCATCATTTGTTCGTGCACCCCATACCAATGTTCCTCTTCCTGTAAAACTACGAATGGCATTAACAGATTTCCCAGTATTACTCACATTTAAATCTTCCTGTTGTTTATTGGTTAAAGGCACCAATGGTCCAATAACACCAGCAGGAATCGTATTTGCAGGAGGAGTCCAAACCCCAGTTGCATTATCTAAACGGCTATAAATACCTGCCATAAATGGTGATGGGGGCATGTTAATGTAGTTGGTGGACAAAAAGGTTTTAACGTCTTCTATCGTAGAGTTGTTGGTAGTAGTTATTGAATGCCCATCCAAAGTCACATTACTCATATCATCTTTATAAGCATAAGTCGTTAAGGACTTTAAATATGGAAAATAAGCTGCAGCATAACTCGGAAAATCCGGAGTTACATTTTTTCTGTAGTTACTTATGTCTTTTTCATCGTAAACCGGATCATTGGCTGCATTTTGAATGACATCCAACACACAAAAATATTTTTTTTCTTCCTGACAAAAATTAGTCAATTCCGTCCCCCAGTTATAGTAATCTAACTTTCCAAATCGAATTAAATCGGTGGGTAAAATAAGTGTTGCTTGTTCTGCCATTTCTATGGCTTTTTTGATATAAGCCATGTCAACAGCAGCCTTAGTAAGGCTAGTAAATTGGTCGTATTCACCTATAGAAACAATATAACAACTTCCTCCCCCATTGCCAAAAAAATTAGCCACTGAAGGGTACATTAAGCCTGGTTCGTAGGTACCGGTAACACCATCTTTCACATTTTTGGCATAAAATGTTTTTGCTTTAGTTTTCGGATCAACTTTTTCAGAAATTGCAATACTACCTGTTGTATCTGCTTTTCCAAAATGTTGTTCATATTCCAGCATACTCCGCACCAAAACTGGTTCTTTTACATTGCCTGAACCATTAATGTTATTGATATCCTCACCATTCAATTGATTTATTTTCTCGGTAAACCCAATAAAAACGGGAACAGCAGTTGCGTTCGCTACGATGCTTGTTCCAAAAGAGTTTTTTTCTTCTACATATACCCCAGGGGTTTTTAATTGTGCCATATTATTTGTTTAAATTTATTTATGTGATTTTTTTGAGACCTATAAAGATTATCATCGTTACTCATTATTCTTCTAAAAATTGCTAACAATCGTATTTTACATATCGCTAGAAACTTCTTTTATAGCTGTGAAATGTGTCATTTTGTTGTTGAATCAAATCTAATTAACATTTTTTAAAAAA
>JABSPO010000319.1 GCA_013214625.1 Flavobacteriaceae bacterium | reverse complement strand
ATGCTTTTACTTGAAGAAAGCCTTTTTTATTTCTTCACCACAAATTTTAAGCATATTTTTATGGTAACACTTTAACCTTATAACTTTAATTTCATTACTTATTGTATCAATATTATTAGTTTTTAGAGATAATGCGTACTTATTTAATAATTTATCTTTTTCATTTTTTATACTTAAATCTTCTAGGGTTGCCTTGAACAAAATTATATTTGAATATTTCAATTTATTACTAATTAATGAATTTGCTATTTCGTTCTCTATTTCTATAACAGAAATCATGTTCTCATTAAATTCTTTTTCTGTTCTTTTTACTTTTACCTCTCTCTTTAATTTATTTATTTTATTAAAATCATTAAAACTTAACATTTTTTCATCTCTTATGAAACTATCTAATAAAACTATTTTTATATTTTTATATCCTCTTGATTCAAGAATTACTGCCATCTCTAAAGCAATATACCCTCCTAAGGACCAGCCTAATAAAGTAATTACATTACCATACGTGAATTTTTTTTCATATTCAGACAAATAATATTTTGCAAGTGCATGCAGCGTTTTTATTTTGTTTTTACTGTAGAGATTATAATTATCTATACCTATACAATTATATTTTACAGCTAATAATTCTGCTAAATTTTGATACATTTCTGATCCTGATTGACTCGAAGGGATAAAAATTATATCTTCGAAAATTGGATTATATTCTGAACTATATTTTTCAATTAAATCAAAATCAATTCTACTTGATTTTAATATACCTTCGATTGATTTTAAATTAAATATATCGGAGACCTTAATACTACGACCCAATATATCACTCATTCGATGTGAAACACTAATACTTAAAATAGAGTTTCCTCCTATTCTGAAAAAATCATCTGTAATTCCTACTCGGTCTAAACCTAATACTTCCTCCCAAATACCACACAAGGCTTTCTCGACATCAGTCTCAGGGGCTACATACAAAGCATCAGATGAAATAAATTCAGCTTCTGGTAATGCTTTCTTATCTACCTTTCCATTGATCGTTAGTGGAAAACTATCCAACTCAACAAGACTACTAGGAACCATATATTCCGGTAATACATTTGACAATTTATCGAATATGAATTCCTTTGATACACCACTACCTTTTCCATCTAAAACATAATATCCCACTAGATACTTACTAGTTCCGAATTTTGTTTCCCTTTCTTTCGCTAAAACACAACTCTGAGTTATACCTTCAATACTGGTTAATGCATGCTCTATCTCTCCCAACTCGATTCGGAAACCTCGAATCTTTACCTGATCATCATTCCTGCCTATATATTCCAAATTACCTTCCGGCAACCAGCGTACTAAATCTCCAGTCTTATATAAACGTGTATATCCTTTATTCTTATCAGATTCACTAGCAAATGGATTAGAAACAAATCGTTCCAAGGTCAAATCCTCACGGTTTAAATAACCTCGAGATAATCCTGCACCTCCTATATATAACTCGCCTACAACTCCTACTGGAACAGGAATTTTATTTTGATTCAGCACATAAGTTTTTAAATCATTTAAAGGATTACCTATATTTGATATCGCAACTTCATTTTCTGACACTTCTTTATAAGTAACATGTACAGTAGTCTCCGTAATACCATACATATTAATTAATTTTGCAGTAAAAGTATTTTGTTTTTGACAAATCCACCAAGGTCCAAGTTGTCGAGTATTCAATGCCTCTCCCCCCAAAATAACATAACGTAAATTAATGCCTAGTTGATTTAGCTGATAAGATTTCATTTCTAGTAATCTATAAAAAAAGGAAGGTGTTTGATTTAATATACTAACCTTATACCTCCTACATAATTGGTAAAACCTCCCAATATCTTTAGAGTCCCTTTGAGAAACTAATATAAGTTTACCTCCATGAATTAATGCTCCCCATAACTCCCATACGCTAAAATCAAAAACATAAGAGTGAAACATTGTCCAAACATCGTTATCTTTAAAATTAAAATGATTATTTGTACAAGTAAATAACCTCATAACACTATTATGTTCAACCATTACCCCTTTAGGTTTTCCGGTTGTTCCTGATGTATAAATTATATATGCTAAATCATTTGCCCCACTATAACTCGGTAATGAAGAACCATCTTCTTCTTTGTAAAAAGATGCAGTTAAAT
>JABSPO010000318.1 GCA_013214625.1 Flavobacteriaceae bacterium | reverse complement strand
AACAATTTTAATTGGAAATATCTATCAAAAAACATTTAAAGATTAATGGACTAAGTGCTATTATAGCAACACTGGCTACTTATTTAATTATCATCACTCTTTATGGTAGTGAAGCTTTTGGAGCTTGGATATTAATCATGATTTTTTTAACACCTCTTTGCGTTTTTGGAGGTACGATTCTCTTAACACCTATTTTCCTACTGATTGAAAAGCGAAATCAGAGTTCAATATTCCGGCAAATTATCATTAAATCCGTTTCTTGCTTATCTCTATTTTCCATACTGCTAATTGGATGGGGTATTAAAATCATTAATCAGACAAATTACAACCGACAAATAAGAAATGAAGAATTGATGAATTTAAACGAATACCTGACAGAACACTCAATCGGGATAGTATATTTTTTGATATTAATATTTGTCCTTATGATATTAAACTATAAGGAAACTAAGACTTTAAAGAGCACAAAAACCAATTTGAGTTCTTAACTTGATGCTTTGAGAAATAAAAAAAGCTGCTAACAAAACCTATAAAATAATACGGTTTTGGTATTCAATCCGAGGTGTAGGTGTATATTTACATGGTCGCCAAACCTTTTAATTTACTCACCTCCTTTCTTATTTAATTTAAAGGTGTTCATGATTTAAAAATTGGCTTTTATAAAACGGACAAACTAAAAACAAAATCTAAAAGCTTATGGCTTGTGACGACACGAAAACCTGCGGATTTTCTGCCCCGCACTATTCATAGCTAAACGTTGTAAAACATCATAAAAACCAAAGAATAAATGAAAAAAATACTAGTATTATTATTAATGGTAATTTTTGCCGCATGTATAAATCAAAAAAAAGAAATAGTTAAAAAAAAAGCACCAACAGCGGAAGAGCGAATAGAATATGTAGAACTTAAAAGTGAAGCTTGGAATCTTTATCAATCAAATGAATTTTTAAAATCTGCAAAAAAATATTCCGAAGCGTTTGCGCTACTTAGATATGACTCAAAAACAGATGACAGATATAATGCTGCTTGTTCATGGGCGTTGGCTAAAGAAATTGACTCCTCATTTGCCCAACTACTTCTAATTTCAAAAAAAGGTAACTATATAAATTATGATCACATAACTACTGATAATGATTTATCAATATTACATTCAGATAATCGATGGGAAAGAGTAATAAATTTTGTTAAAATAAATAAAGAAAAAGCGGAAGAATTTCTTGACAAACCTCTTATTGCCATTTTAGACACTATATACCATTCAGACCAATCCTCTCGTGAAGAATTAGATAAGATAAGTCAGATTTACGATAGGAAATCTAAGGAAATAGAAGTGCAATGGGAGAAAATTCACAAAATTGATTCCATTAATTTAATTAAAACAAAAAAAATACTTGATGAGAGAGGGTGGTTAGGCACTGAAATCATAGGGAACCAAGGAAATATCACTCTGTTTTTGATAATTCAACATTCAGAGCTTGAAACACAAGAAAAGTACTTACCAATCCTAAGAGAAGCAGTTAAAAAAGGTAAGGCTAAAGCTAGCCATTTAGCCCTTTTAGATGACCGAGTATCATTAAGTAAGCGTAATAAACAAATTTATGGTAGTCAAGTTGGTCAAGACAAAAAAACAGGAAGTCCATATGTTTTACCTCTAATCGACCCCGACAATGTTGACAAAAGAAGAGCTGATGTTGGACTTGGAGACATGCAATCATATTTAGCAAATTATGATATGATTTGGGATTTAGAGGAATACAAAAAGAGTTTGCCTGGATATGAGTCTAAATAATAAAAAACGTTTGCCAACACCACCTATAAATAATACGGGGTTTGGTGTTTAATTCGAAGGTTTGTGTATATTTACATAGTCGCCAAATCTTTTAATTTACTCACCTCCTTTCTTAAATTTAATTTAAAGGTGTTCATGATTTGAAAATTGGCATTTATAAAACAACAAGCTAAAAACAAAATAAAAAGCTCATGGCTTGTGCCGACACGAAAATCCGCGGATTTTCTGCCCCGCACTATTCATAGCTAGACGTTGTAATACATTAACAAAAAACACATGAAACGAATTTTAAAATTTATTTTGCTATCTTTTATTCTTATTAATTGTTCCCCAGACGATAGTATAAATGACAAAATTGAATTTCAATATTCTGGA
>JABSPO010000317.1 GCA_013214625.1 Flavobacteriaceae bacterium | reverse complement strand
TACACACCCCGAGGAATGAAAAAAGCAGATGCACATATTCAAAATAGCGGAATTAAGTTTTAAATAAAAAAAGGAAGGATTTCAACACTATTTGTGTAATAGTGTAATTTTTACACGTAAACAAATTGACAACAAGATACTTACGGAATTTCATTTCACGTTACACTTTTAAAACGTGTATAATTTCACAATAAAAAGGGAGTTTTGTCTTTATGAGCTACGCCAATTTTTAATTTATAGTTTCTATTCGACTAAAAAGCACAAAACAAAAATCCAAATATTGGCTTTTGTTTATCTCAAATGTGATACTTTTATATGCGCAACGCATCACACATAAACGTTAGCAATAATTAAAAACCGACACGAATGAAAATCATAATTATAAGAGGAACAATGAATTCTGGAAAAACTACAACTTCTGGACTTTTATATTCTGAATTGGTTAAAATTGCAGAGAAAGAACATTCTTTTAACAGAAAGGACGTTACTGAAAACAGCTTGAAATTTAACGAAAAAAATGAAGTCATAGATTTTACTTCTGTTTTAATAATTGGAAAATTGAAGATTGGAATAGTAAGCGCTGGAGACATTGCAAAAGACTTAAAACGCGATATTAAAATAATGATAAGTTTAGATATTGACATTTTAATATGCTGTGCTCGAAGTAAAGACCAAGAAGGCTCTTCTTATAGAATGATATTAGAGAATTTCTCAAAAGAACATACAATAATTAAAGAGTTCTGGACAGAATATAGTAATGATTCAGAACAAAAGAATAGTATAAAAATGAAAACTGTAAAAGGAATAATTAACTTAATAAAGGAATAAAAGAACTTGTGTCAACAGGTTGATTTAGTTTATAATGTAAATACAAGAAAAAGATAAAAACCATCTACAACAAAGTGTATCATTAATGCTCACTAATTGCTAAATTCAATACTTTAAACTATTTTTAGTCAAGCGGGTTTTCCTGCGGAAAATATGCCCCGACTAAAACACAATAACCATACACAAATCGTTGGCAATAATTAAACAAAAAAATAATGAGACCTTTAAAAGTAATATTTGCAACATTTTTTTTAACATCAACATTGATAATGAATGCACAAATTAATAAACCAAGCTTAAGCCCAAGAATAACAACTGAACAACAAGTTGGAATGGTTAATGTGAAATTAGATTATGGCCAATCCAATAAACAAAATAGAAAAATTTTTGGTGAATTAATTCCTTTTAATAAAATATGGAGAACAGGAGCTAACTCTTCAACAAAAATTTCTTTTGACAGAGAAATAAAACTCTCAAACAACTTGATACCTCCAGGAACTTATGGCTTATATACAATTCCAGAAGAGAATCAATGGACTATTATACTTAATAAAAACAGTACTCTTTGGGGAACCGCTGGATATGAGCATAAGAATGATTTAATTCGTTTTAAAGTTCCTGTAACAAACCTTCAAGATACGATAGAAACTCTTAGCATCCATTTTGAGAATTTTAATACAAATGGAGGTGATTTGATTATTACTTGGGAAAATTCTAAAATAATTATTCCTCTATTCGTAGATTCGGATGAAATCATTTTTAAAGAAATAGCATTAAAAACAAGCCTTGAAAATGAATCTATAAGTGCTCAAACTTATTTTGATGCAGCACAATTCTATTATCTTAAAAAAAGAGATTTAGATACAGCAATGTTATGGTTTGATAAAGCTATAAAATTAAAGCCAAATTCATTTTGGTTTGTATATTACAAGGCTGAATTAGCCTATTACTTACAGAATTACAACTTAGCTAATGAGAATGCAGAAAAGTGTTTGGCAGCAGCAAAATTGAGTCCTTCTACAGATTATGGATACATTTCAAAATGTACTTTGCTCTTGAAATTAATATCTGATAGAAAATAATAAAACTATTGCCAACAAAATATAAAAAGAATAAGGATTAAATGCTAAATCCAAAGGCGGCACATGTTTACTTAGGATTGTTGGTAATCTCGTAAAACTGTTGGTAAAACGCTAAAACCCATAGAAACAAGGGGAGTTACACTTACTACATGTTATTCACTGTTGGCAATTCTAAAAATATTCTTCAATATACCCTTTTGGTAACCCCCAAAGGCTTCTGAGAGCTTTGAACTGGTTTTTAGTAAGCCTTTTTTCTTTATCAGGTAAATTACAAGCTGCA
>JABSPO010000316.1 GCA_013214625.1 Flavobacteriaceae bacterium | reverse complement strand
ACTGGATAACCTTGTCTTTAAAATAAAAATTTATTTTGCTGGTACAAGTCTCTCTGAAAGACACATTTTGTTTACAGCTAAAACAAATTAATTTAAATTAAACTGTTATCCTATCAGAATATCTGCTGTTGAAACTGTTTTGTATTTTTTAACAGTAACAAATCCTGCGAACACTTTTTGCTTGTTTTCTGTATACAATATTATGTTAGTTTATCAAAAATTGGCTAAACGGCGATTGGCGTAAGTCTGATTTAAATTAGCCATTTAAAACAAGCGCTTATCGAAAGTTATTCGAGAATTTATTTTCAAACCCATAAACATGATATTATGTTGCTTATTGTCATGGTTCGAGTCTTGACATATGTTAATTAAATGAAAAATATGCTGTTTATCGATGTAATTTTTCAGTGAGTTTTTGATAGGTGCTGGAAGACATGAAGTTGAGTCTTAACAAAATTAAAATTTAATTTTTAAAAATCATTTAGGCAGCAGATGTTCAATAATTATCATCAGGTTGTCATGCAAGTGGTCACAAAGTTCGTTATGATGCCAAAATTTATTTTTATTCGCCCAAGTCTTTGCTTATTTTGACTTGCACCGATAAGTATATAAACTTGGTGTTGATAATAACACTGAAATGATAATATCTATATCAGAGGCCTTTTTGTTTGTTATTATTTTTCAGATTACTAAGTGCGTAAAAGAAGCACCAATGCATAAAAACACGGGATTGAATCAAAGCTGTGAGTTCAATGTTGTACTCATAAGTATCAATTTTTGATGAGTTCAAATTTTCGACACTTACAATTGTATGTCTAGTGTGACAGGGTAGCCTTTATGTTATTTTCGATATTTTTCGACGATTTCTGTTTAGAAAGCGTCTTTCAGATATTGCAAGTGTCACCATTTGATTTGTGTTAAAATTCTGCGTCGCTTGGTGGTACTTTTGTCGAACCATAGTGAAAATTTTCAACTTAATAAAGTCGAGTTTTTCGATAAGAAGTTTTGTCAAATTGATTTTGTTTTTTGACGCCTAATTAAGGTTGGTAAATATATAAAAATATTTTTTAGTTTTTTTAAGGAATAGTTAGTTCTCAGAGTGTATTTTTGAGGTTTGTTATTTTCCCGAGATTTTTCACGGGAAGTGCGACTTTTTTAGGGAAATGTATTTTGAACTTAATTTTTAATCTACGTTTAAGGTAATTTTTTATAGTAAAATGGGGTCTGAAAGACAAAATGGAACAAACTAAAAAATGATTTATCTGAAAAGCCAGTTCCTTGAGAAAACTCAAAGTTATCGAACACACCAAAAATACACTGCTAACTATTTTTAAAAATAAAATTTAAAAATATTTTGATTTTGACTAAATTTTCTCGTTTTATATTTTCTCACTTTAACTTGAGGTCGAATTACTGTAGTAAATTGTCTCAACAATTTTCACGGTAATTCGGTCATTTTTGTGTCGAGAGAGGGAAATTTTCATGATACCTTGTTAAAAGTACAACTTATCGACGCAAAATTCAATGACAAATCGAATGTTTGTTTTCAAGATAATTAAAAGTCATTTTCTGAGGAGTTGCAGAAAACCCTTAAAATTTAGAGTGAGTCATTTATGAACTTCCTGTAAATGTGACAATTTCAAAATAAGTTTGATACCAACACTCCAACAAGTTTATCAAATACACTTAGGAAAAAAGTCATTTTCTTTTGACAACACTTTTGCAGTCCCTCGAAATGTTGCAGCTTCAAAACAAAATTTGATACCAACTCTGTCTTAGGAATCCAACAAGCTGATTAACCGCACTTATAAAAAACAGATTCATTTTTCTTGTAATAACATAAAAGATAATACATTTTGTTTTTTGCTTTACCACATTTCCAAACAAGACATAACAGTTTTTCTTACAAAATAGTTCAAGATTTTATAATATTTATTCTGTAAATTATGATTTGAGGAGTTCAAAAAAAGATCCATTCTTTAGTAGGAAAATTCAAAAAAAATACATTCATTAAAATTTTTGACTTTGGCGCTAAACCACAACGACTGGGGCTGTTGTGGTGATTTTTTTCTCGTGAATATGTTTTGGGAGTGCTCCGAAAATATGTTCGAAAAAAATCGACCCCACCCCCTCAGTCAGATGACCCATTTTTCATGAGGTTTTTGGTGTTTTTTCGGAAAAATCACTAAAATTGAAAATACTGAGCTTTAAGC
>JABSPO010000315.1 GCA_013214625.1 Flavobacteriaceae bacterium | reverse complement strand
TATTAGCCAGTATACGGATCACATCAAAAACTTAGGGAGTAATATTGAAAATGTTACTTTTAGGTTTATTCAAAATCAACTTTAAATGGATCTAAGTTCACTTTTTTTACCCGCAGACCTACTGAATCACTTCACTACCATAAAAGTTTTAGAATTATGTGATATTGAAACGAAAGAACATATAATAGAACTTCATTTAGAGGAAAAGAATGAACTACCTCCGGGCTATACTTCTGATCAATATGAATCAAAAGGCTTTTATCCTTTCAAGCGAATTCAAGATTTCCCAATTAGAGGGAAAGCACTTTATTTATGTATTAGGCGCAGAGTCTGGCGTAAGAAGAACGATCCTAACAAGACCATAAAAAGTGACTATTCTTTTATAACAGAAGGCTCTAAATTAACCCAAGAGATTTCTGATTTTTTAAAAGGTACAGGTCGAGACCCGGTTAGATACGATAAGTAATATAGCGAGTTACTATGGTATTAAAGCAGATAAGCTAAGACGTCATTATAAGAAAACAGCAAGTGGGTTTGATACCTGGGATCAAAAAGATCATTCAGAAGAGTATATGCTTTTCACTAGTAATATAGGAGAGTATCTTAGTTTAGATGAAACCTCCTTATCTCAGGGCGAATTATATACTTATCTAACCAACAAGCAAGGCAAAGGAAAAAAAGGGAGTTTAGTTGCCAGTATCAAAGGAACAAAAGCGAAAGACATAAGTAGTGTTATTGCTAAAATACCGTTAGAAAGCCGTTTAAAAGTAAAAGAGGTTACTCTTGATATGGCTCGAAATATGGAAGCGGCAGTTATAACGTGCTTCCCCAATGCTCAGATAGTTGTTGACAGGTTTCATGTAGTAAAATTGGTTTTAGATGCAGTTCAACATTTGAGAGTAGAATTAAGATGGGATGCCATAGCTAAAGAAAATAAAGCTATAAAAAAGGCAAGAAAAAAAGGACAAAAGTTCAAACCGACAGAATTTGAAAATGGAGATACGCTCAAACAATTATTAGCTAGAAGTAGATATATTCTAGCTAAAAAAGAAAGTAAATGGACTAACAACCAACTCATAAGAGCCGAAATTTTATTCCAAAAATTTCCTCAATTAAAAAAGGCATACAACCATTGTATGCAACTTAGAAATATTTACGAAAACCACTGTAAATATCACGCTGAAGAGCAATTGAATAAATGGATTGAAAAGACACTCGAAGTCGAAATTGAACAGTTTTATACAGCGGCAAATTCAATCAATTACAATAAAGAAAATATTCTAAATTTCTTTAACAACAGGAATACAAATGCAAATGCAGAATCTTTTAACGCCAAAATAAAACTCTTTAGAGCTAATCTTAGAGGTGTCTCGGATATTAAGTTTTTCCTATTCAGATTACATAAACTCTTTGCCTAGTCCCTAAGAAATTCACCTGACCCCATTTAACCTCTAAAAAAAAGGAAATCGTCATCGACAATAACATGATTATCAAGTAGTTAATGTTTGTATTAGGTTTTTCAGCAAGCCCTATTTATTAGCTAAGCTTTATCCTTAAAACTATTTTGTCTTAAAGTTTAAGCGGGGTAGAGCATTAATCGATAAAACTGTATAGTTTCTTGATTAGATGTTATCATAACGCATTAAAGGGATGAATATAAAGTGAATGCTATTACTAGCTAAACTTTATTATTCATCCCTAATACTGTCTGTAGCACAAGGCTTAAATCCAATGGGCAGTTAACCTAATTCCAGAAAACTTATTGATGCCTATTTAAGGCTATCGCAGATTGCCTTGAAAGTAACAGGATTGTTCATAGCTAAATCAGCTAAAACCTTTCTGTTTAATTCAATGTTATTGGCGTGTATTTTACCCATGAATACAGAATAAGACATTCCGTGCTCACGCGATCCTGCGTTAATTCTTTGAATCCACAAACCTCTAAAGCTTCTTTTCTTAGCTTTCCTATCTCGGTAAGCGTAAGTATAACCTTTTTCTAGTCTGTTTGTGGCGTTGGTATAAACGTTTTTACCTTTTCCAAAAAAGCCTTTGGCTTGTTTGAATATTTTTTTTCTACGTTGCTTAGCAGCAACATTATTGGTAGCTCTGGGCATTTTACTTAATTTTTATAGTAGCGTTCCGCATAATCGGACTCTTTGGTGCTAAACCTATATTCTACAATTTTACTTCTTATCTTTTGCAAAGCATAAACTTCACTCT
>JABSPO010000314.1 GCA_013214625.1 Flavobacteriaceae bacterium | reverse complement strand
GTCACAGAATGGCATCATACCTTTCATATGTATTTTTAGGACCAATAGGGCATCAATAGAAAAAAAGTTATTACATTTTGAACGCGCATCGACTTAGCGTACACAACTTTGAACTTCCACTTTAAAAAAAAATTAATTTAAAAAAATGTAACACTTTTTTAAATTAATTTTTTTTTACAAACAATAAATTTAAATAAATGATACATTTTTTTAAATTAATTTTTTTTTTAAATTTTAAATTAATTATCAAAAATAAATTTAAAAAAATGATACATTTTTTTAAATTTATTTTCTACAATGAATTGTAAATTAATTTTTGAATGAAAAAAATATTATGTAAGCCGTAGCTTAACAAACAGGCGTAAGTATTTCCCGTATACCAGCCTTACTGACATTTCGGCTAATTCAATCACTATACTTTACCAATGTGGTTTGAAAAAATACTTATTTTTTATAGATGGTATCCTAATTGCTGAGATCTGAAATTCGTTGCTGAATTTCACCGTCACGTATTAGGAATTTACGAGAGCCACCGTTGTGCACATTTAAGCACTCTCACCAAAATTACTGGTAGGAGTAACATTAAAAATCAAAGGAAAATTTCGAAAGTGTTTGCAAACGATTTTAAAAAAATTGTTTAAGCATTTTCGAAAGGGCCTGAGCCTATCCTTTAAGCCAAATATAGATTAGTTGATTGTCTTTATTGTTTGAATTTTGAACTAGTTCGATTTTTAAAAGGAACTAAAAATTTAAATAAACACGTAAGTGTTTACAAACAATTATAAGATGATCATAGTTTAAAAAATGTTCACCATTAAAATAATGAAATTTTAATGTTTACAAACATTTTTTGTAATGGGAAAAAATCCCACAAATTGGAAAAAAATATTTTTTCCAAAGAGGTTTAGGATTCATCAGGTTCACTATGGTAAGCAAAATCAAAACGTTTGCAAGTAAATTTTGAATCTTCCCAAGTACCAACCACTAAGGGGGTCCAAAGTGGTAGCAAAATCTTTATCTATATTATAATAATTTCCACCGTTCATTAACCAACCACTAAGGAGATCCAAAGTGGCAGCAGAATCAGTAGCTAAATTATTATGATTTCCACCTTCTTCTTTTTCATTCTTTAACCCAACTGGAGGCTCAACCAAAACGGGAGCCTGTTTGTTTGGGATTTTCAATCTTCTCTGGATGATCAGGATCACTTGCCTGCCATTCTTCCATTTCAAATGGTAAGTAAAATGTGGCTTACTTAAAAATGGAAAATGTTCAAAATGGCTGTTTTTACGAGCCAATATTGAGTTAAGTAGAAAAAATTAAACATTTTTTCCAAAGGATAAAAATTCAATTATTTTTTTCCAAAAAATAATTTTTTCCTCTTTTGCAAACAAGTTTGAGATTAAAAAATTCCAAACAGTTAAAGAGGTTTAGAAGAGGAAAAGCAAATTTTCAATCCACATTTAGGCTGGTAAAACGTTCAGCAAAAATTATAATTCATTTTGTATTTGTGTGTGTAGAGACCTTAAAATGTCCGGGGACCGAACAGGATTTAATTAGGTTTCCCACAAATCAGGTAAAATTTAACTTACCAATACCCAACTAATATTAACCTCGTGAGGGTTAAAAAAGAAAAAATTGATTGGTGGTGTTTACAAATACCTGTGTTGCCCCTAAAGGCTAGAGAAAAAGAAACTAAGAGTTCCTTTGTCGTTTATTGGCATCTTTATACCAATCATTTTTTCGTTTTCCTCTTTTTCCTCTTCCTCGTCCGCGTCCATTTCCTCGACCAGATCCAGCTTCTCTACTAGAATTTTTATTAAATCGATGTTGATTTTGATTTCGAGCAGGAGGCGCTGGTTTCGGTGGCAGGACAAGACTTTCGTTAGGTTCAATTTTATTGGCTAATTGAGCCATTGATTCAGTCAGAATGTCCTCCTTATCCTTTTTCTTTTTCTGAGCCATTCTCTTCGCTTTTTCTAAGCCATCTCTAAATGAATTCTCATGATTACGGAGTAAAAGTTTATAAAGTAATTTATACTCATTTGTAATCATGCATTCAGTTTTAAAAGTTTGAATCCATATCTTTTCGTAGAGTCATGGAATATAGGCATAGGTGTAAGATTCGGTACTGCGCTCGCTCACATGATCATCTGAACACGCACCGCATCACATATTACAATCAAAGGAAGAGCCGTGTTTTGTACACGCTTGGTACGTGATATTGTGCGCACTGTTG
>JABSPO010000313.1 GCA_013214625.1 Flavobacteriaceae bacterium | reverse complement strand
AAGAAACAATTAGGGTTAACAGTAACCCCTTGGGTAACTACCCCCCAGGAAGAAGGTCGGAAAAAGGTACCTCCGGATTACTATTCATTTTGGCAAAGGTATTGGTAAAGTATTCGTAAGGATCAATGCCCATACTTCTACAGGTCAATATCAATGAGTAGATAACTCCAGAGCGATATGCACCTTCCTCGCTTCCTGCAAATAAATAATTCTTTCGCCCTATTGCTAATGGCCTTATAGTTCGCTCACAAAGATTGTTATCAATGTCTGCCGCTCCATTTATGAGATAATTTGCCATTCTCTCTTCCATATTCTCAAAATAGGTTATGGCTTTTCCTGTCTCGCTTTGTGGCAGGACCTTATTCTTTATTTCTTTCACCAGTAGTGATAACTTTTTAAAAATTGGTGCAGACTGCTCAGTTCTTACATTTACAATCTCTTCTTCGGTTAGTTTTTTCAGCTTGATTTCTCTTTCTATTGCATATAGCTCTTTTATCAAAACCAATACAGGTTCAGATATTTTTTCACCTCTCTCGACTGCATCATAAAATTTTCTTCGAATATGCGCCATGCAAGTAATCTGAGTAATGTTATGTTTCTCCACTGCAGCATTATACCCAGCGTATCCATCGGTTTGAAGAATCCCATTAAACCCTTCTAAAAAATATAAGGGTCCTTCTTTCCCACGACTATGTTGATAATCAAAAATACAATATTTTTTATCAAGGACATACACAAACATATACCCTCGGTGCGTTTTATCATTGTCAGGGTCTAGGACTGGAATAGGTGACTCATCAGCTTGAATAATTCTTGAGTCTTTAACTTTTTCACACATAATATTATAAATGGGTTCCAAAAGTTCAACTGCCCGCTTTATCCATCCCACCATGGTAGATTCATTTATTTTTATTTTACTTCTTTTATAGATTTTATTTATTCTATATAGCGGTAAATGATCGGCGTACTTCTTGGTTAAAATATCAGAGACTACTGTTGCACCTGCCAACCCTTTTCCAAATATGTTAAATGGCATTGGGGCTATCGAAAATTCCTCAGTGGCTGTATTTATATATTTTGGCCGAACTGTTTTTTTAACCCAAAACCTTGCAGGCTCCATTTCGAGTTGCTCTGAATAAAGTGTACCGATATTTTTATAATTCTCTGGATTATCCCTAACTTCTTGGGGTATTAGCTCTAGTATTTTTCTAGGAAGGTGTGGCGGGAGTTCTTCTCGGCCAGGATGTTTTTTCCCTTTTATTTTCCTTGTATAGGAAGGAATAATAACCTCATTTGAGGGGGTATGATCTTCTTCAGATTTATCAAAAAGAAGTTGGTCAGGGGAGTTTGGTATATATCGTTCTCTTTTTTGACCAAATACATAACTTCGTAGCTTCTCTTTTTCATTCCAGATTTTTTCGACAACTCTTGACATTGTGGAGAATAATTCTTCTTTTGAGTTAAAATCATCGGGAGAAAGGTTATCTAAAACGGGACACAAGGTAAAAGAATTCTACCTTGAACTAATAAATTATTGTGAAATTTTTATAAATCTTTTTGATTTTTTTACCTGATTTAAGGTTATCCCTTCTATTAATAACCGAAGCTCAGTCACATCAATCTCAATGGTATATGAAATGTTCGATACATCGGAAAAGGGTATGGCTACAGTGCCAGCCTCAAGCCTTTTATTGCAAATCCAGTAACCCCCTTTTTCCCAAATTAATATTTTGATTCTATTTTTTCTTTTATTAGCAAAAACAAAAAGATCTCCTGACATTGGATCTAGCCCAAATCCAATTACTAAAGCTGCCAAGGTGTTAAAAGATTTTCTCATATCTGTAGCGGTTAGTGAGACATAAACTTTGTTTGAGGTTAATTGAACCATCAGGAAATGCCAAGTTCTCTAATGAGTTTCCCAATTTCTTTCGGATGACCTTTGATTTTAAAAGTATTTCCAATCTCCATTTCTAAAATTGATGAATTGGGGATAATTGAGACGATAGGGTTTATTGATGTATTTTGAATATTATTTTTTAAAAATCTATTTCTGAGTGAATAATAATGTCCTCTCGAGATTCCCTCGTTTTCAAAAAAGTCTATCTTATCGCCAAGGAATTTTTCATGTCGATCAACTAGGTCTAATACGTCTTCTTTTTTCCATTTTCTTCTCATAATATTTCTCCTGTGAAGAGAAATGTATTATGTGTTTAGTTTTAGGCCTAGATGTAGTTACCCAAGGGGTTACGAATAACCTTGCATG
>JABSPO010000312.1 GCA_013214625.1 Flavobacteriaceae bacterium | reverse complement strand
AACGTTTAGCTATGAATAGTACGGGGCAGAAAATCTGCGGATTTTCGTGTCGACACAAGCCATAAGCTTTTGTGTTTTGTTTTTAATTTTGTCGTTTTAAAAAAGCCAAATTAAAAGATTTGGCGATTAAGTAAAGATACACAAGCTCTGGATTATAAGTACCAAAAAACGTATTATTTATAGGTATTGTTAGCAGTAGTTTTTCCTTTTGGATTAGTTGGCTTTATCTCCCATTTACCATTCTTTTTTTGAAAAAGTAACGCATGAAAACTTCCATATCCACAATACCAATCATTATCTGTTGTATTGGTAGAAATAAAAGCTTCGTTATAGTTGTCGAAAAAAATCGGATTACTAATATTGATATAAAACACCCCGATTTCTTTTTCCCAGGTTTTAAAAAAAAGATCAAAATCATTTGTACGATTTAAAGCTAAAAACTCATCAAATTTTTGTTCATCAATCATATGAACATTATCAAGTTTTTTTTTGTCCCATTTTTTTATAAAACCTACAGTATCTATATCGGATAGAAGTCCTTTAGAGATTACTTTTTTTAGAATCATACTATCTATTTCACTAAGAGTACGTGGTATTTCAAATATTTGCTTTTTAGGTTTTCCAAATTTTGAATTTATATTTCCAATTTTTTCTAAATACGGTAGATAAGCCTCATTGATTAATTGATAGGTTTCTTTTTCTTGCCTTGCGTTTTCATTAAATTCTGCATGCTTTTTATTACACGAAATAGATGTTAATAATAATATATAGATAATAATTATTCTCATTTATTTTTTGATTACTGCTAACGTTTAGCTATGAATAGTGCGGGGCAGAAAATCCGCGGATTTTCGTGTCGGCACAAGCCAATAACTTTTTGTTTTGATTTTAGCTTGTCGATTTATAAAAGCCAAACTAAAAGGTTTGGCGACTATGTAAATATACACTTACGTCTAGAATTGCACACCAAAACCCGTATTATTTTATAGGTGTTGTTGTGGGTAGTTTTATTCAACTTTTTTAAAAATCAATTTAATCGGAACTAGCTTTTCACGAGCATCTTCCATCATTTTATCCATTTTTGGGTCGGAATAATATGCTGAAAAGCTATTTTTTTTCTTTTCTACAATTACATACATAATAATCCTAGATTCAGGTTCTTTGTTTTCCCCTCTTGAAATAGGTGTAGTAGTCAGTATCAAAGTGTCTTTTTCTATTTTCCAATTTTGTAAATCAGATGTCATAAATGATGATAATTCAATCTTACCATTTTCGTATCTACCAGGCCCCGTAATTCCAGTTCCATCATCATTAAGTTTAATAAGTTTTATCATTCCATTTGATATGGGCTCAGTTATCCATTTTCCAAGAAAATAATTGTCCTTATTTTGTCCAAAAAAAGAACTAAAAGACATTAGAAAAAAAGTCAATAAAAATATTTGTTTCATTTTTTGTGTTTATTGGTGCTAACGTTTGGTGTATGGTTTCGTTGCGTGAAAATCCGCTAGGATTTTCGGTTTAAGAAGCCAAGATAGTAAAAGTGAGAGGAATTTCTGATAGGAAATTCAGAAGCAATGAACTATACACTGTGTTGTACAACGTATTTTATTCAAATATCAGTCCGCTTTCAGAATCAAATATTTGCTGTTCTTCTTTGGACATTTCATCTCTTAAAGCTTTAATTGTAAATCCACCTTTAACTTTACCCTTGTCAAAATACATCCAGTCACTTATCTTTTTATTATCAACAGTTATTGTATCACCGAAATTTACTTCTTTAATATTAACAGGTTCATTTCCTAATATCCCAATAAATTGAGAATCCACAAGCTTAATATCTTGAATCCAGATATGTTCGCCTCCTTCTGGAGTGTCAAATCTTTGTTTTATGGAAAAATATTCATATTCAGGATTATTACTTTTAAGAGCATCTTGAAATTGTTGAATGGATTTTTTTGCATTTTCAATCGCCATATTCATTTTAGAATCAGAACCTTCAATATTATAAACATCAGGTTCTCCATCTCGAATAGTTTTAGACTTTGTAATTTGGTTACAAGATGTAATAAATAATAAAATAGACGACAATAATATTAAATTTCGGTTCATATGTTGTACAACGTTTAGCTCGTATGTTTGTTTAGTTGTAAAATACGATACTAATATATAACTTTATAAATATAATAAACATAAATCAAAATAGGAGGGATAGAAGCGTTTAGCTAGATACAATTTTCACTAATTGATATCGAATCATAGAGAAACACCCTTCTGTTTTTTTTTCT
>JABSPO010000311.1 GCA_013214625.1 Flavobacteriaceae bacterium | reverse complement strand
ACCATAATACTTTACGAGACATTCTAAAATTTGAGCCAATTTCACTCCATGTAGCGGGTTGTTAAGTTCTTCTTCAGTAGCTTGTCTCCTGTTTCGTCTATCAGGATTCTCTTCATTTAGTTCTTCATTTGTCTTTGGCTTGAACTCTGCATCCGAAAGCTCATCTGATTGCTTCCGTTTATCAGCCGGCTCGTTCTTATGATTGTTTTTTAAATCCATTATTGGCAACTGTTTTTAATTGTTATCTATCACTTTGATTGGGTCAAACCCATACATAAATTCATTCAAGTGTCCATCAGAGCTTTCTAATCCGACTATATCCATTAATTCTATGAAATATGAGCAAACTCTCTCTCTGTCTTCAGTATCCAGTTCCATATATACGTCTCCAAATCTTGAGAGTCCAATTAAAATCTTTTTTTGATATTTCTTGTCTGTAGGTTTGTCAGATTTTGCTACATTTTGAAAATCTAAAGCTGCTTGATTTATCTTTTTTGAGAAAATTGGTCTTAATTTTTCGTCTGCTATTCCAGGATAATAATTCTCTGCTAAGAATTTTTTATTTGCAATAAATTCTACAAACTTTCCTTTAGCATTCTCAGGTGTTTTCATTTCAGTGGTTTTTTGACCGCAAGCTGATAAAGTAAAAAAAAGTAAAATTAAGGTCAAGTGCTTTATCATTTTCTAATAGTTGCCAAGGGTTAAGGATATGAGAAGTTGCGACCATCGCGAACAATTTGGATTAAGAGCATGCAAGGCTCCCACCTCATATACTTTGTTATGTGATGAAATATTTAAATTTTTTAAGACTTTTTTTGTTGTGACATATTTATTACGTCTTTAATTAATCCATTAGATATATAATAAACTTTTTTTTCATTATCCATTAATACTGTAGAACGCATTGTGATTTTTATAACATGCCCTTCAAAATTGCCGATTTTTACTTTATCCCCAATTCCATATTGATTTTCAATTAGGATAAAAAGTCCTGAAACAAAATCCTTAACCAGAGATTGAGCCCCAAAACCGATTGCTAATCCAACAATCCCTGCACTTGCTAGGATTGGACTTATATCTATGCCAGATAGATTTAAAACCATCAATAATATTATCGAATAAATAACGATTTTGCCGATTGAATTAATGACATGTCCTAGAGTTTTTGCACGCTTTTCTTTTTGAGATGTATGACTGTCATCTCCATCATCAGCTAATTTTATTGAATGCGTAACTATTAATCTTAAAATTATTTTACCCAAAAAGAACAAAACAAATATCCATATAATTTCTACTGCATTTTGTTTGATAAAATTTAGTATTATTTCTTGCATAGTGTTGATAATTTATTAAATAAAAAGTTTATCGGAAGTGTTTTCTATGTTGTTTGTTTCATGGTAGAAATTAAAAAAATAAATATTATTTCACTTAACGTTTCGCTATGAATAGTACGGTGCAAAAATTCGCGAATTTTCGTGTCGACACAAGCCATGAGCTTTTAGATTTTGATTTTAGTTTGTCGTTTTAAAAAAGCCAATTTTTAAATCATGAACACCTCTAAATTAAATAAAAAAGGAGGTGAGTAAATTAAAAGGTTTGGCGACTAAGTAAAGATAGAATTACTTCTCGGATTAAGCATCGAAACCCGTATTATTTATAGGTGTCCTAAGTTTACAATTTCTATTTTAGTGTTAATAAATACAAGAACAAAAAGAATAGAGTAGGTTGTTATAGGTTCAGAGACTTGAGATCTCGTCAACAATGAAAAGCCCTATTCTTTTACTACCAAAATACGATCAGTTCATTAGGTTCTAAAACCTGTTGTTGGCGGCAGTTTTTTGTGTATAGACAGATAATAACCTCTAAGAAGAACTCATTTTTTTTAAAAAAAACTTTTCTTTTTCAGTTAATAAAATTTTAACCTCATTTATTTTTAAATCATTAGATATATTTTTGTAAAAAGGTTTATTAAAGTCAAAGTTTCCTTTCTTTGAATTTTTACCTAGAATACTTTTAGAGATAAATAAACTTTGTTTAGAGCTAATATTAGAAGTGTATGTTTTGGTTTTTAATACCCCTTTTAATTCTGAAACAAAATAAGATATTGAATATTTTTTATTTTTTAACTTTTTAAAGGAAAGTTCTATAGTGTGACTTTTAGTCTTTTTTTTGTATGGTATTTTATAATTTTTTGATATGTCTTTTTCAAAATCGGAACTATAAATCATATTTAATTTTAGGTGCTTTATAGATTTAAAATCTTCATCAAAAACTATTAAACTATTTTTATGATTATAAAGT
>JABSPO010000310.1 GCA_013214625.1 Flavobacteriaceae bacterium | reverse complement strand
GTTTAGTTCATTAGACCATATAATTTTTCCATCAGAATTCACTAAAGTAATCACCATCTTAATCCAATCAACCTTTAATGTTGGAGTTTTAATTTGAATTTTAAAATTATTATTTTCCATTAAGTTTGATGATGGAAATGCCTTACTTTGTAAATGAGTCCTTATATTGAAAACAACGGGTATAAGGTATCCAAATTGAGTTAGTTTTCCTCCAATAATACCATCTCCTGGTATATCGAAGACTGTATAACTTCCCATTTTCTTTTCCCAAACTTTCTCATTGTTGGTATCGTATAATGAAATTGTAAATTCAGGTCTAGAACGATCCCCTACATTAATTACTAAACAACCTACAGATGGATTACCCAAAGGTGAGGCTCCATATATTGTTTCTTCAAATGGTAATACCCCTAAAATGTCATTTTTGGTTCTCGACGCCCATAAAACATTTATAGATCCTCCCTTTTTTACTACGACTTCAAGTGTTGCATCATCGTTATTTACTCTAAGGTAAGCTCCAGGATTATTTTCAGTATCTGATGTCCAAAGAACTCTTCTCATTCCTGAAAAGTCAGCATACTGAACTAAATTACCATCTGCTTGCATTATCATTTCTTTAAATTTTACAGTAGAATTAGTATGTCCTGGAGTAGACCACCACATTTGTTTACCTACTGTGTATTGGAATTGGCAGAAACCAGCCCAAGATTCACTGTTGGTTAATAAAACTTGTCCCTTACCATTATCAACAGAAATTGATTTGTTCACTGGCATTTTTTCACCAGATTTTAAGATTATTTCAGTATTCATATTATTGAGTTTTTAAAAATTATATTACTACAATATTCATATAGTAGTAGGCTATTAGTCCATCCAGTGGTTTTAATTTTATTAAAAAGGTATTTCCTGTCTTCGGCCGAAATCATAATCCAACACTATTTCGTTTACTTAAACAATTTTAGTCTAGAGCTGTGAATAGTTTCATTTTGTTGTTGATCAAACTTAATTAGTATATGTTGAAAAAATATATCATCAACAACTAATTCGCCCTTTAGATGAAAAACAAAAAATCTATAACTTTGAAGAAGAATTATAGGTTTTTAATATTAAATGTATTCACCTTGAAGTTACCTTTTATAAGGTCTCAAGTGTACTACTTGACTTAATGATGGGGTTTCAAATTTAATTGCTCCAGATATTCCCAAAATACCACCTTCAATTTTTTTGAACTTAAAATGGCCTGTTCCCCATGCATGAAGTTCATAACCATCAGACCCTTGTCCAATTGTTTCCCACCAACCACTTTTTCCATGTATTTTTTTAATTTCAAAAGTACTTTTAACAGTCTTAACAAATTTTTTATGAAATTTATCATGAATGTCAATTTCTACATCAAATTTGGCGTAAGAACTAGTATAAGCACATTTTGTAAAAATACCTGCTTTAGATTTAAATGAATAATATGCTAATTCACCTCTCTGAAGTGTTACTTGTGATATACCAGAAAAATAACTAAGTCCTTTATCTAATTTCATACAATCAAGGGAAACTAGTTTAAGTCTCATTTCTCTTGATTCTTCCCATGGATTTTCTCCTGGGGGCATATTGTCAACTCCTATACTAAAATATGGCATAATATTTTGTTTTAATAGTTATTATATAAATATCAAGATTATAATCAGTTATAAATATATCAGGGTATATCATCTGTTCAAAAAGACTTCCTAGCTTTAATGAATATTGGGAATTAGCAAAGAATGATACTCGGGTTATTGTATCAGAAAATAAATTTTCGATTTCCGAAATAAATAAAGTAAATATAGTAGGTAATGTATGGGATATTACAAAAAACAAAAATACGGACTTAATAAGACTTGCTGGTGGCTCACTTTTTTGTTCTGAAAATACGTGTCATAGGACTATTAGGGAGAGAGTTATTTGTTGATAAAGAAACCGGAAATATGGATATAGGGTTTTGTGTTATCAATTTTTAATATTTGTAAATGCTCACTATAATTGAGGGGTATTTTTTTGTTTAATCAAATAAGTTATTGATTATATCAGGGGGCTTTTTCGTTATAGAAATCACGAAAATAATGTTCTGTTATTTTCCAAACATTGCTAATTATAGTAATTATTTAGAAATAACAAACCCTCTGTAAATAGAGGGTTTGTCTTGTAATCGCTATGTTTGTTGGTGTTATTTAAGCCATTGTATGAAATATATTCTGTACATCATCATCATCTTCTAACTTTTCTAAAAGTTTATCAACATCAGCTTGTTGTTCTTCAGTTAATTCCTTTGTTACTTGAGGTAATCGCTCAAAAC
>JABSPO010000031.1 GCA_013214625.1 Flavobacteriaceae bacterium | reverse complement strand
ATTTTCTTACGCACTACTTCCTGCCCTCCTCGTTCAGAAACTCCATTTACAATTTCGTCATTTGCTAAAACTGTTCCTAAACCTGGACACCAGTTCACTTCCGTTTCTGCTAAATATGTCAAACGGTATTGTAATAATAATTGTTGTTGTTCTTTATCTGAAAATGCATTCCAATCTGTTGCTGAAAACGATTGTATGTCTTCATCACAAACAGCATTTACCGTTGCATTTCCTTCTACTTCAAATTTAGCAACAAGGGTAGCAATATCTTCTGCTTTTTTAGTATCGTTATTATACCATGAATTATACAATTGAATAAAAATCCATTGGGTATGTTTATAGTAATCAGCATCTGAAGTACGTACTTCACGCGACCAGTCAAAAGAGAATCCTATCTTATCTAATTGTTCTCTATAACGAGTAACATTAGCTTGTGTAGTTACTGCAGGATGCTGACCAGTTTGTATAGCATACTGTTCTGCAGGTAACCCAAAACTATCATATCCTTGCGGATGCAATACATTAAATCCTTGATGGCGTTTATAACGAGCGTAAATATCACTTGCAATATATCCTAACGGATGTCCAACGTGTAATCCTGCTCCCGAAGGATAAGGAAACATATCCAATACATAATACTTTGGTTTATCAGTACTATTTGAAGCTTTAAACGTTTTATTAGTTGCCCAATATTTTTGCCACTTGTTTTCTATTTCGTTGAAATTGTAAGTCATCTTTAACTACTATCATAAATTAATGAAGCGCAAAGGTAAACTATCTGCCGAAAACTTAAATATATGAGTTGCTATTTATTAGTGTCAGTACTAAGTTGTTTACTTTAAAAAATATAAAATAGCACCCGAGATTATGCTAAAAATAATGAAGATGATAGTTAATAATAACCAGAATAAAATTGTTTTAATAGTAATTTTAAAAAAAGATAACTCAAATATTTTTTGGTAGGCAAACATGTGATAAACAATCATTAATACCATTGTTAAAGGATAAACATACGTAAAACTAACATTGAACAATAACCCTAAAAAGCCAATAATTGTATACCCTAGAATATAGTTTGCGTATACATATACGAGTGCTATACAGTGTTCAATAAAGTTTTTACCTTTAAAAATTAGTAAGTTAATAAGTGCTAAAAAAGGTATTGATCCAAAAGTGACAACATTAAAATAGCTGATTGCAAATTCAGTTGATTTTTTACCAAGTTCTGCATATTTCTCGGTCTCTGCATTGGTTTCTGTATTTCCACTAATTGCATCTAAATACTCCAATACCTCATCTTTAGAAAAATACATATAAATACCATAAATCGTTAATGCTACTATCATAAATGCAAATGGCTGCATATAACGTTTACGTACTCCCGACAAGTATGAGTTAACTACGCTTTTAGGTTGTGTAAATAAATGTGAAAATGTTTTAAAAAATTTATTATCCCAACTTATAAATGTTGCTAAAAACTCTCCAATTACATACGTAAATGTCAATCTAGTATTAATAACTTTTGCGCTACAATTTGAGCAGAATTTATTAGCTTCTAATAAACTTGTATTACAATTTTTACACTCCATATTTCAAATATAATGAATATCCAAACATTGCTAAAGCAACTCTTATACTATTTTATTGAAGTAATAACCAGTTGTAAATTAGGCTCTATTTAAAACATAGGATTTAATAATTTACCGGAATAGAGCACCCAAATCATCGATATTATTGCGGAAATATTCATGGCGTATCCGAACAATTTCATCTGTGGTAAACTATAAGGCTTGTCTTTAAAAAAGATAAAAACATCCAAAACTAGCCAAAGAGAAAATACCCCAAGAAACCCTGCTAATACATAATCCTGAAACCAAACTGATAAGACATAACATTCAACCAATAGTAATCCTAGCATTAGCATTTTCGTGTTTTTCCTTCCTATTAATGTTGCTGTAGTACGTTTTCCTGCAATTCTATCGGGTTCAATATCCATTATTTCTCCAGCAATGTGGGCTTGAAAAGCAAATAGTGTTAAGTACAGTAATGTTTGCCATGGCAACATAGTCGTGTCATTTAACAATACCGAAAAATAAGCAGTAGCTATATAACCAATTTGTATGAAAATTTCAAAAGGCGGACGCTCTTTAATTCGAAATGGACGGAAGTTGTACACGATATTGATACCGATCATAAAGAGTAATAATAAACACATTTTATACCCTGAAACATAAGTAAATCCAATTATAAAAGGAAGTAACACAAACATTATTCTTTTAGGTATATGCTGCAACACTACTTTAGATGCCTTGGCTCCAAATAAGTAGTTTCCTTTCCTGGAATTTACTGCATCTGCTTCAATATCATTGTAATCATTTAATCCGTACACCAAATAATTTAATGGGAATGTTACAAATAATAAGCCTATCCAAAAAATTGGATTCTCCCAAAAGTTATCAGAAAAACTGAAAGGAATTAAGTAAATCCATATGGTGGGGAACCATAATCCTGGTCGAGAAATTTTTAAATCTTGGAGCATTTTAAATCTTTTATTGAAAATTAATCTATTGTCAGATTGAGCCTGTCGAAATCTATTTAACATTTATTCATAATCAACTTCGACATCCCGATAGCTATCGGGACAGTTTGACAAGTTCTTTTTTATTTTAATAATTTACAAAGTAGCTCTTACACTATTTTCTTGTGGTAACAAACAATTATAAATAAATGAATTTACTGGAGTTTCAATACTTAGTTCTAGCCCTTGTTTTACGATATAGCCATTAAAATTTTCTAACTCGCTAGGTTTTCCTTGCATAACATCTCGTTGCATAGAAGCTGTGGTTTCATAAGGCATTTGATGAAACATTTTTAATGTTCGTTCCACATCAGCATCTGAAATTGGTATTTTTTTAGCATTAGCAATTTGTTTAATTTCCTGAGCTGTTTTTAACATCATCCCCATGATTTCACCGTTTTGTTTCATCAACCCAAATTCACTCCTTGTTAAAGCACCAATACCACTTACCGTAGTAATGAACAGATATTTTCTCCATATGTCTAAATGAATATTTTCTGATAATTTATTTTTAAAACCAGCTCGGTCGAACACTGATTTTAATTGTTTCACACGCGCTGTTTGTTCATTATTGTATTCTCCGAAAATAATTTCTGGCTCGTAAGCAAAATGATTAATGACTCCATAATCCTCAACCTTACTGACAATCTTACACAATCCTGCTAATATATTTTCAGTATTCAAAACTGCACGCAGTTTATCAGCATTGTCAGCTCCATTTTGCAATGGTAATACCATTGTGGTTTTATGTACAATTGGTCTTATCGTTTCAGCAACATCAGTAACTTGCCATGACTTTACACCCAAAATAATTAAATCAGGACTCGTTAAATTTTGAATATCATCTGTTACCTCTGGATGAATAGTAAAATCACCCTTGATACTTTTTATTTGAAGACCTTTATTTTTAATGGCTTCTAGCTGTTTTCCTCTAGCAACAAAAGTTACTTTAAAACCAGCTTTATGTAATTTAGCTCCAAAATACCCTCCAACTCCACCAGTACCAAATACAACAATATTCATTTTTTTAAATTCTAAAAGTTACTCTCAAATTTAGTCTTAAACTTCGAAAGGCAAAAGTTTAGTTAATTTAATTATCAGTTCTTTATACTTTTAGTATTTTTACCCTTTACTTACACTTATTTTATGAGCAAATCTTTTGATAAATATCAAAAAAGACGGTTAATATCTTCCTACTTCTCTGTAATCATCAGTATTACTTTAGTATTGTTTTTATTAGGCGTTTTAGGGATGTTACTTATTAATGCTCGTAAAGTAGAAACACTTTTTAAAGAAAAAATAGCCTTGTCTATTGATTTAAAAGAAAATGTAAAACAAATAGAAATTGCGCAATTAGAAAAAAACTTAAAACTTTCTGATTATGTAAAATCAACCCGTTTTATTTCTAAAGAAGAAGCTGCAGAAATTGCTCAAGTAGAAAATGGAGAAAAATTCATGGATTTTATTGGGTATAACCCATTTCAAAACTCTATAGATGTTTATTTAAACAGTGAGTTTGTTACCTTAAACAAATTGGAAGAAATCAAAACCAATTTATTGCAAAAAAGCTATGTGGATGAGGTTCGATATGATGTTGACCTTGTTTCCTTAATGAACAAAAATGTAAAACGAATTAGTTTTTGGCTAATCGCCATTAGTGTCATTTTTGCTTTTATTGCTATGCTGTTAATCAATAGTTCAATCAGACTTGCGGTTTATTCTAAACGATTTATTATTAAAACAATGCAAATGGTTGGTGCTACGAAACACTTTATCAGAAGACCATTTATATGGAAAAGCATCCGTTTAGGAATTATTGGTTCACTATTCGCCGTAGCAGGATTAATAGTAGTTGCCTATTATTTGGACAAAAACCTACCTGAACTCAACATATTATCAAACCCAACTCTTTTCGCATTGTTATGCTTAGGGATTGTGCTTTTAGGAATTGTAATTACTTGGATTAGTACTTTTTTTGCTACCCAACGCTTCCTAAATTTAAAAACAGACGATTTATACTAGCCAATAATTGGCATTAAACATATCTATTCCACTATGAGTAAAGAACAAAAACCAGATTTCATTTTCAAAAAAGCAAACTACAAGCTTATGTTTATTGGCTTGGCAGTAATTGCAATTGGTTTTCTATTAATGTCAGGTGGTGGTAGTGACGACCCGAATGTTTTTAATCCAGCCATCTACAATTTCCAACGTATTCGTTTGGCGCCAACATTAGTGCTAATAGGTTTTGGAATTCAAGTCTATGCGATTCTTTTTAACAAGAAGAAAGAAGATTAAATGGAAATTATCAAAGCAATCATCCTTGGTATTATTCAGGGATTAACAGAGTTTTTACCAGTATCTTCCTCAGGGCATTTAGAACTTGGTAAAGCAATTTTAGGCGATACCTCTGTAGGAGAAGAAAGCCTAGTATTTACCGTAGTATTACATTTTGCAACAGCATTGAGTACTGTTGTTATTTTCAGAAAAGATATCATTGAACTATTAAGAGGATTGTTCCAATTTAAATGGAATGAGGAAACTCAGTTTGTATTTAAAATTGGGATTTCAATGGTCCCTGCTGTACTTATAGGATTGTTTTTTGAAGAAGAACTGGAACAACTTTTTGGAGGAAATATTCTATTAGTAGGCTTTATGCTATTGATTACTGGTTTATTGCTATTTTTAGCAGACAGAGCAAAGGATTCCACCAAAGGCGTATCCACTCCTAACGCTATTATTATTGGGCTATCGCAAGCAATTGCGATGTTACCTGGTATTTCTCGCTCTGGAGCAACCATATCCACTTCCGTTTTATTAGGAGTAGATAAAACTAAGGCCGCTCGGTTTTCTTTTTTAATGGTAGTGCCATTAATCTTCGGGAAAATTGCCAAAGATGTGTTATCTGGAGATTTATCTTTTGAAAGTGATCAAATCATTCCTTTATCCGCTGGATTTATTGCAGCGTTTATTTCAGGACTTTTTGCCTGTTCTTGGATGATATCCTTAGTAAAGAAAAGCAAACTTTCTTACTTTGCTTACTATTGCTTTATTGTAGGAATAATTGCTATCGCTTATACTTTAGTGAAAAATTAATCTATTAACGTGTCAGTCTGATCTTGTCGAAGACTATAGAATACACTTATATTTCGACAAGCTCAATATGACTTATGATGACTGCTGAAGAATTTAAATCTGGACAAATATTACTGATTGACAAACCATTAACATGGAGTTCTTTTCAAGCGGTAAATAAAGTACGTTGGGTAATTAGAAAAGCCTTTGATATTAAAAAAATTAAAGTAGGTCATGCCGGAACTTTAGATCCATTAGCAACTGGATTATTAGTTATTTGCACTGGTAAATTCACCAAACGTTTGAGTGAATTTCAAGGGCAAATAAAAGAATATACTGGAGAAATCACCTTAGGAGGAACTACTCCTTCTTATGATTTAGAAAGTGAAGTAACAGAAACTTTTCCTACTGATCATATTACAGAAGCACAAATACACGAAACCACAAAACAATTTATTGGAGATATTGAACAAATGCCCCCTATTTTTTCTGCTTTAAAGAAAGATGGAAAACGCTTGTATGAATACGCACGAAATAATGAAGAGGTAGTAATCACTCCAAGACAAGTCAATATTTCAGAATTTGAAATCACAAAAATCGATTTACCTAAGATTGAATTTAGAGTAGTATGTAGTAAAGGAACTTACATCCGTTCTTTAGCTTTTGATTTCGGAAAAGCAGTACAGTCTGGTGGTCATTTATCAAAATTACGTCGTACTAAAATTGGTGACTTTCATGCTGATAGTGCCATTAGTCCTATTGAATTTGAAAAGCAGTATTTAGGGAGTGTAGAAGATTAACTCTGAGCGAAGTGAGAAATTACATCACTAACAATTGAGTTCCTTGTGAGATTTTTCCTATTGTCGAAATGACAAAATCATATATTACTATAGAATACCTCCTTGTCATTTCGAAACGCAATGGAGTGAAGTGGGAAATCTCATTATGAAAATCACATGATTTGAATCAATGCAACATGTTTACTCTGGTGTGATTTCTCCTTCGTAGAAATGACTCGTTAATATTTTTAATAGTGACAAGTCATGTCACTTACGCAAGTAAACTCACTAAGTCATTCACTGCATTTTGGCCTTTATCTTTGGTATACCAAATTTGCAAATCCTTTTTAAACTCTGGGGTTAATGTACCATAGGTATTTTTATAGTCCTCTACCATTTTAGTTGCTTCACTTGGTCTTGGTCCAAATGTATTTAGCACTTCTTTGGTTTCTTTATCTATCATTATTAATTTCGGAATTGACCTTCCTCCATTCGTTAAATACTGATCCATTAAATCCAGATGCTCATCACGGAGCGCAATTTTCAACTCTATATTGTCATTCAAACTTGCAATTTTATTTACATATGGCAATACTTGAGCCGCATCTCCACACCAACTTTCCGTAAGCACAATCCATTCTACTGGCTTGTTATAGCTTCTTACTTTTTCAATTGCCGAATCACTTAGTATTCCTTTCTTATCCAAACGTTGCATACGTTTGTTGTTTAATAATGAATACTGTGTTAATGCTTCCGATTGTGTAGCTCCAGTAGATTTCCCCTCTTCTACTAAAGTTGCTACTAATGCTCTGTATTTTGGATATGTCATCATATGTTTAACCTTTTATATCTTATCGTTTGACGAAATAAAAATACCGTCCTTACTTTTGTATCTTTAACTCAATATTAATTAATTCAAATATTTTATATGGAAAAAGTACGATGCGGTTGGTGTGAAGGAAACGAAATTTACGAGCAGTACCATGATTTAGAATGGGGAATTCCTGTATATGACGACCAGCAATTGTTTGAGTTTTTGATTTTAGAAACTTTTCAAGCCGGTTTGAGTTGGATAACCATTTTAAAAAAGCGTGAAAATTTCAGATTAGCTTTTGATTTTTTCGATTATAAAAAAGTAGCTGCTTATGATGAGGATAAGTATGATGAATTAATGCAAAATGCAGGAATCATTAGAAACAAATTAAAGATTAAAGCTGCTATTACCAATGCACAGTTATTTATGGATGTGCAAAAAGAGTTCGGAAGTTTTTCTGAATACATTTGGGCATTTACCGATGGAAAACCAATTACTAATACTGCAAAAACATTAGCTGATGTACCAGCAACAACGGAACTATCAGACACCATCTCTAAGGCATTGAAAAAACGTGGGTTTAAGTTTGTAGGTTCTACTGTGATATATGCACACATGCAAGCTACAGGTATGGTAAACGATCATATTACCAGTTGTTTTAGATACAAGGAAGTCTAATTACTTATAAATAGTTACAATCTTGTTTTCGATCTTGGGTTTTTCTCATATAGAAGAAAAACACACACCGCATAATTACATTTTATAGCGATTCCCCTTGAGCATTAAACTTATATGTAAACAAAAAAACATCCTCAATTATAACTGGTTATAATTGAGGATGTTTTTTTAAATTATACGGTATTCAAAATTTGAATTTATAAATACAGTATAAAACTTAATAATTAGGTCGAAGCAAAAAAGAGATTAATAATGGGGCAAAAAAGAAAATCCGTGTTCGCTATTATTTAAAAGTGCTCTTCCAATTAATGTTTCTTTTTAGTGATCCCCTTGTGGATTTACTTTATGTTTCATTATTGGCTTACACTATTATATTCCCGTTTTTGCAATAATGTTACCCATTTTTCTAAAAAAAACAAAACAAACTAATATACAATCAATTAATTAACAACCTCTTAGTTAAGACGCTTAACATGTTACGATATCAAATAGCATAATGGTTAATTTAAAATATATTATAACATTAAACTACCTATTTTACTAATTATGCAACTCCGTAAACTCAAATTTGTTTCCGTCGAATAATCCTTTGTCGCTTAATTTTAATTCTGGAATAACTAATAAAGCACAGAATGACATAGTCATATAAGGTGCTTGTAATTTTACACCAAGCGCTTTGGAACGCAAGTCTAATTTCTCATAAGCTTTAGCTACCTCATAACCATCTTTTTCTGACATTATTCCGGCTACTGGTAATGGCAAAATGAGTTCTTCAGTTCCGTTAGCTAAGGAAACCCCTCCTTTGTGTTGCACTACTAAATTTATCGCCTTTACAATATCAACATCACTTACTCCTACTGCAATAATATTATGACTATCATGCGCTACACAGGATGCCAAAGCCCCTTGTTTCAATCCGTAATTCTTTACAAAAGCAACTGCTGGTGGCGCATCAAAATACCTGTTTACGACTACAATTTTTAACACATCTTGTGTTGTATCACTTTCTAAAAACCCATTTATGACAGTTAACTGAGCAGCTCCTTTTTTGGTCACTAATTGCCCATCTTCTACCTCAATAACTTTTATATGCCCTGAAGTTGATGGCACTTTTATTTGATCCATAGTAATTGGCGAACAATTAAAGTTATTTACCAATACTGCTGCTACCGAAGGAATCAACGTCTTGTTGTTTTCAGCAACTATATTTCCATCAATATAGGTTTGAGTCACTTTGAAGTTTTTTAAATCAGTCACCACACAAAAATCTGCAGGGTCATTTTTTTGCAATAAACCAACATTCATGTTATAATGCTTAATGATGTTGTAAGAAGTAGCTCTAAGCACATTCATTACATCACACCCCTTTGCAACAGCTCTTTTAGCTAAGGTATTTATATGACCTTCTACCAAATCATTCGGGTGCTTATCGTCCGAACAAAACATGATTTTAGTAGGATATTCATCCAGTAACGAAATAAGTTCATCAAAATTTTTAGCAGCACTTCCTTCTCTAATAAGAATTTTCATTCCGTATTTAAGCTTCTCTAAAGCCTCTTCTTTAGTAAAACATTCATGATCGGTAGTAATTCCTGCATTGATATATTTTTCTACATCAGCGCCCATTAATCCAGGAGCATGTCCGTCAATTGGTTTCCCAGAATCCTTTGCTGCTTGTATTTTTGCCAATACAATAGAATCGTCAAACAATACGCCTGGGAAGTTCATCATTTCCGTTAAGTAATGAATCTCTGATAAGGCTAATAATTCGGTTACATCCTCCACCGTAATTTCAGCTCCTGCAGTTTCAAATACAGTAGCTGGCACACAAGAAGGTGCTCCAAAATGAAATTTAAACGGAGTTTTTTGTCCATTATTAATCATGTACTTCACTCCTTCCACTCCCAATACATTTGCTATTTCATGCGGATCAGAGATAGTCGCTACGGAACCATGACAAACCGCCAACCGTGCAAATTCAGAAGGAATTAACATGGAGCTTTCCACATGTACATGCGCATCAATAAAACCAGGAATGATATAGTGATTTTCGGAAACCGTTTCTTCAACAATTTTAGCAATTTTTCCATTTTCAATATGTACTGTTCCACTAAAAATTCGCTTTGAAACTACATCAACTATATTTCCTGAAATTTTTTGAATACTCATATGCTACTCTTCTTATTTTGGAGCACTGCTCCCTTAAATTAAAATTCACATCACATGAACTTTTCTTAAACTTTTAAAACTAATTACAATCTAAGAGCTAAACGGGTCAATAGATTGTGTGTTTTTAGGCTTTTATGAAATTTTATTCATTTTGTCTTGACACAAACCCATTCGACTACGCTCAGGATAAACCAAGCCAAAAAGTCAAGTTTAAATTTAGGAAATTACTCCGTACCATTCACTCTCAAAGCTTCATACTTAAAGCTACGCTTTGCAATTTCGCTTTTACGTTCATTATTTCTTAATTCTAACTGGTTAGTAAAAATAGCGAATATGCAATAACAATCAATTCCTGAGAAGATAAATTTCCTTAATTTTACAAAAAACAATCCATGCAGATACATAGCAATTTCGACGCCGGAAATATTGAAGTAGTTTCTATAGAACCACAACACATTGAATTAATAATTCCTAAGGATACTAATTCTGAATTTTTACAATGGTTTTATTTTAAGAT
Source organism: Flavobacteriaceae bacterium (assembly GCA_013214625.1). GTDB lineage: Bacteria > Bacteroidota > Bacteroidia > Flavobacteriales > Flavobacteriaceae. The sequence continues at coordinate 47,531 of JABSPO010000031.1, read as the reverse complement.
GTCAGATATTGAATTAGGAAGCACACAAAATGTACGCATTACCAATGCTGGCGATAGTGCTTATCCTGATGGCTGGGGAAATTACCGTGTTAATGTATCCTACGATAATGAAAATTGGTTTCGTATTGATACTAGCTATGAAAATGGCGTATTGGCTTTTAATATCCCTACAGAGCAACAAGAATTGTACGTAGCGTATTTTGAACCGTTTTCCTATAAACAACACCTCTCTTTAACGGATTCCGCTGCAAATAGTGATTTATGTAGTGTAGAGCTGTTATGTAACAGCCCAGAGGGAAAACCCGTAGCACTATTGGTTATTGGCGACCCAAATGCAAACAAGAAAACAGTTTGGTTTACGGCACGCCAACATCCTGGAGAAACTATGGCAGAATGGTTTATACAAGGTTTGGTGGAAAGCTTGCTAGATAAAACCAATGACAATAGTAAAGCCTTATTGGAAAACCATTGCTTTTACATTATTCCAAACTTGAATATTGACGGAAGTATCGCCGGTAATTTACGTGTAAACACCTTGGGTATAAATTACAATAGAGAATGGGAAAACCCAAGTATCGAGAAAAGCCCTGAAATATATTATTGTATAGAAAAAATGGATGCCATAGGTGTTGATTTTTTAATGGATGTTCATGGTGATGAGGCAATACCTTACAATTTTGTAACCAGCTTAATGGGGATACCAAGTTTAAAGGCTGATACCATGGAAAAAGAAAATGCATTCAAGCAACATTGGATGAATGCAACTAATGAGTTTCAAGACGTACACAGATATGATAACAGTTTACCTGGAAAAGCAAACTTGAAAGTATGCTCCAAACAAATTGGGGAACGTTTTGGGAATATGGCGTACACTTTAGAGATGCCTTTTAAAGACAGTGATGCCAACCCTGATTTAAAAAACGGCTGGAATGGGAAGCGTTCTATGGAATTTGGCGCATCTGTTTTAAAAGTAATCAAACTAAGTAGTGACGAAGGTTTGTTTTAAACGACATCTAACGGTCTTATAAGTAATTCGAAAGCGTTATTTTAGAACATCTATACGTTATTATTGGTAGTTTTTATAAATACAAACTATCTTTATACTTGATAGAAATAGAAGTGAATTTCTGTTTTAGAAAAGACTCTTTTTTTAAATTAGTCTATCAATTAGAATGATAATCAAATAATTAAAAAATAGTTTAACTTTGCACCTTTAAAAAGACACCTTGTTAAATTATACAACATACATTCACCCTACAAGTACTCAGTGGGTTACTTTTGTTCATGGAGCTGGAGGGAGTTCATCTATTTGGTACAAACAACTGCGATCTTTTAAAGCCGAGTACAATATATTAGTGCTGGACTTAAGAGGTCATGGTAAAAGTGTAATGGTGTTAAAAGATGTTGTTAATTCAAAATATACTTTCGATGTCATTACGGCTGATATCGTAGAAGTTATCGATTATTTAAACATTGAGAAATCACATTTTGTAGGTATTTCCTTAGGGACAATACTGATCAGAAATCTCGCTGAGAAACACCCAAATCGTGTGCAAAGCATGATATTAGCTGGGGCAATCATGAAATTAAATTTCAGATCTCAGTTACTAATAAAATTGGGCGTTATTTTTAAGTCGGTAGTTCCTTATATATTATTATACATGTTTTTTGCATTTATTATAATGCCCCGTAAAAACCACAAACAATCCCGTATATTATTTGTTAGAGAGGCTAAAAAATTATGTCAAAAGGAATTTATTCGTTGGTTTAAATTGACATCAGAAATTAATCCTTTATTGCGTTTTTTTAGAGCAAATGATATTAAAATTCCTACGTTATACATGATGGGGGAGGAAGATCATTTATTTCTTCCTTCTGTACAGAAATTAGCAAAAGAACATCTTTTATCACAGGTATTTGTAGTTATAAAGTGTGGCCATGTTGTTAATGTGGAACAACCTCTTGTTTTTAATACTAAATCAATTCAATTTTTAGGTGATTTGAGTTAATCCAACTATCAAAAATTTGAAAAAATAAGCTTACCCTAAATAAATACCAATGTCAAAAAATCAAATAAATGTAATCCTTACTGGAGGAACAGGAACTCTAGGTTCTCAAGTCATTTTTGAATTATTGAAACAAGAAAACATTAAAACCATTTTTCTTCCTGTAAGACAAAAAAATGGTAAATCGGCAATAGCTAGAATTAAAACAATACTGGAAAGCGCTGCAGCTCCCGAGTTTATTTCAAAGAACAAAGATGCTGTTTTAAAAAAGATAAAAGTATTGGATATGGATGCCTTTTTTAAGCCCGAGGAATTCTTGTCAAAAACAGAAAGCAACTTCTTTATACATTCGGCTGGTTCTGTAAATTTATCAACCGATACTTCTCAAAAAGAAATAATATACAAGGGGGTTTTTGAATTCACGAAAGATGTATTTGAGACATTTTCAACCTACATTACAAAATTCACCTATATCAGTACCGCCTTTAGTATTGGTAACATTGGAGGATTAATTGACAATGATTATCACAATGAAAAACGTCCTAAATATCGTAATTTTTATGAAGAATACAAACACTTGACAGAGAGATTTCTACTGCAAAAAGGAAAAGAAGAAAATATAGATATACAAATTTTAAGACCGAGTGTTCTTGGTGGCAATATATTTGAAAAATCTACTTATTTTATATCTAACTACATGGTTTACTATCTTTTAGGTAAGTTTTTTTACAAAAACCCATTAGAAGGAAACTCTATTCGAATTGCAGCTAATTTCAAAACGGGACTAAATATTATCCCCGTTGATTATGTTGCCAAAGTAATTGCTAATGTATTCCATAAAGAGATAGAACAACTCAATATAGTACATCCCCAAAACACTAATATTGTATCGGGTATGAGTAAAATTATAAAGATGGTAGGTTTTAATAATTTTACTTTTTTGAATTCTTCGAGTGGTGGACTACTATTAGAAGGGAAGAACAGATTAGAAAATATCTATTATAATACTATAGGACTACACTTAAATCAGTATCTGATATCCGATCCTTATGAGTATGATACCAAATTATTAGAATCGATAGTTCCGATGCCTAAATATAATATTGAAGACTATTTAGAAAATACGATTCGATATGCAAAAACAAGAGAATTTAAAGGGGAGGGCTGGTAATTAACGTGTAAACTAGCTCTTAAAAGACATTGATCCCAACCCTGATTTAAAACAGGGTTGGGACGAAAAACATTCTGTAAAAATGAGGTTAAGCACCAAAACCTGTATTAACTATAGCCGTTGTTACACCTATTTATCATAACATCTCTTTTAATTTCTTAAAGTCTGGATTATCTAATAAATCTAGTTTATTTCCAGAGGCTAATTTTATGGCATCTCGCATTTGATTAATATGATTTTCCATTGGTAACATGATTCGATTTCCGTGCTTTATAAATGAGTACAAAACTTTTTCAGAAATCGGTTTTTTGTAGCCTTTAGGGCTTGATGATATTGAAATCTATCCGTCTCTTAAATCCTCACCCATTTTTGACCTAAAATATTCCTCTTTCAAAGGTTTATTTCTACTTTGATTTAAGTGATTGAATATTTCTTATGTTGAAAGACACCTTGATTTATAATACACTCTTATCTACAATTACAGCATAAACTAGATAAATATAACTTTACTACGTCAGATAATACTCTTATTCTTCTTTTATGGTGTTTGGAAATTATGTTTTTTTCGGGTTTCATCTACGTATTTCTAAAGTCCAGATACTTTGTCTGAATTACAAATTACAGTTGCAGCTATAAAATAGCTTCCTTGTGTTGAAAACTGGAGATGCACAATTAATGTAACATCTCCAGTTTCAAATCTAATCATTCACAACTCGGTATAAAATAACCAATAGTAGGTGTTTTCACCTCGTAAATATAAGTGATGCGCTGAAACCGCTATAAGTTGGATACAACTAATAGTTCCTTTTTCATGGTTTTTATTACCCAATAAATTTACTTTAAAAAAAATAGCTCCGTTTTAGCCCATAAAAAAAGGTAGCGATATAAAATTATATCGCTACCTTTAATCTATTAATTCTGTAACGCTATTTCAGGACGTCACACTATATATCGTTTTTCTACTAATCTAAGTAATATACATACCCAAAGTTAAACCAAACATTCCAGTCGTTAAACTTATCAGATGGTGCATTATGATCTAAACCATCAGCAAAATCAGTGAAATAATATTGCCATCTTAAGTCAATCATTAAATCGGATAGTGGTGTTAGTTTATAGCGTGTACCTATACTCCATACTAGAGACCAAGAAGAAAACCCTTCATTGGTAGCAGAGTCATCTAAAAATATAACATTGTTAATAGTAGCTGGATCATTAGGATCAACGAACTCAGTTTGAGCAACCTCTGCTGTAGTCAACTCACTTAAGTCTTGCGCTGCTTTTGGAGAGAAGCTATTATAATGAGCACCTAAACTAATAAATGGAGCAAACGTATACCCTCCAGCTGAAAAATCACGGATACTATACGGGAAATATTCTAATTGAGATCCTAAATCAAATACATTCGCTTGACCAGACATCCCTCTTAATCTTCTTGCTGCAGCCGAATTTTTACTTGGAACCACCCATTCACCAAAATGCTCTAATGCAGTTTTATTGTATGAAATTTCATTTCTCAGTTTAAAATGATCATTAAAAAACGAATCTTTTGTATAACAGTTACAATCTGCCCTATAAGCAAAGTTAATATAGTGGATTATTCCTACTCCAAACCCAGTATTTCCTGCGTTTGTTTCAAAGTCTTTCCTAACCCCATAATCAGATTGAAAAGCTACAGGACCTGTGATAGCCCCTATTTCGTGTGAAAACCCTAATTGCGCCACCAGAGTTTGAACTGAAAAACCAATTAACATTAACAATAAAAGATTTTTTTTAACCATGTTCGTTATCTTATTACTTTAAAAAACAAATATATAAAAACTGTATTAACAAAAAAATTAAATACCACTATGTTTAAAAAAAGTACTAAATATTATCTAATTATATTCTTCTTAATATGAATATCTGTATATTTGCGGCACTTTTAAATCTTTTTACATTAAGAATTAATTATATTATAATGAAAGATAGTATTAAAAACTTTATCAACATTGTTGAGAAAAGAAATCCTAACGAACCAGAATTTATACAAGCTGTAACTGAAGTTGCAGAAACAGTAATTCCTTTTATTGAGAAAAACCCTCAATACGACCAAGGAAAATTATTAGAACGAATGACAGAACCTGAAAGAGTGTTGTTATTCCGTGTACCTTGGGTAGATGATAGTGGAGAAGTACAACTAAATAAAGGATATAGAGTTGAAATGAACTCAGCAATTGGACCTTACAAAGGAGGATTGCGTTTTCACCCATCAGTAAACTTAAGTATTTTAAAGTTTTTAGCTTTTGAACAAGTTTTCAAAAACAGCTTAACTACATTACCTATGGGTGGTGGAAAAGGTGGGTCTGATTTCAATCCTAAAGGAAAAACTGATGCAGAAGTAATGCGTTTTTGCCAAAGCTTCATGACTGAATTATCAAGACATATAGGACCTAACACTGACATTCCTGCTGGAGACATTGGTGTTGGAGGAAGAGAAATCGGATACATGTTTGGGCAATACAAAAGATTACGTAACGAATTTACTGGTGTATTAACTGGTAAAGGAATGTCGTTTGGTGGTTCATTAATTCGTCCAGAGGCTACAGGGTACGGTGATGTATATTTTGCACAAAGTATGCTGGCTACTAAAGGTGATTCTTTTACAGGGAAAACTGTTATTGTATCTGGATCTGGTAACGTAGCTCAATACGCTACTGAAAAAGTTACTGAATTAGGAGGGAAAGTTGTTACAATGTCTGACTCATCAGGATACATTTATGATGCTGACGGTATAGATGCTGACAAATTAGCTTTTGTAATGGAATTGAAAAACGAAAAACGTGGAAGAATTAACGAATATGTTGAAAAATACCCTTCTGCTAAATTCTTCAAGGGAGAGCGTCCTTGGTCAGTTAAATGTGATGTTGCATTACCATGTGCTACTCAAAACGAATTAAACGCAGACGAAGCTAAAACATTAGTTACTAACGGATGTATTTGTGTTGCTGAAGGAGCTAACATGCCTACTACACCTGAGGCTATTGAAGTATTACAAAAAGCTAAAATATTATTTGCGCCAGGTAAAGCAAGTAATGCTGGAGGTGTTGCAACTTCTGGTTTAGAAATGTCACAAAATTCTTTACGTTTTAACTGGACTAGAGAAGAGGTTGATGCTAAATTAAAACATATCATGAAAGATATTCATGAATCTTGTGTTACTTATGGTACTCAAGAAGACGGATATATCGATTATGTAAAAGGAGCTAACGTAGCTGGTTTTGTTAAAGTTGCTGATGCAATGATGGCACAAGGTATCGTTTAAAAACTCTTGAAATATTAAAAAAAAGCCTTCTTTATGAAGGCTTTTTTTATGAACATACATAAGATTCCGTATTACTTCGCGTTAAAATGAATATATTTGAGCAATTGTTTTTTTTAAAAACCTATCTAATGAATTTTAAGCTTCTATACCTATCTCTTTTTTTTAGCACTCTAATTTTTGCACAAGATTATTCTGGGCAATGGGAAGGATATTATTCATATTTGAACATTACGGGTATCGCTCACGATCAAAATAACATATTAGCATCTGCCGAAAATGCAATTTTTAAATATAACCCCACTACTCAAGAAAGCAGTAATACATCAACCATACATGGGCTAACTGGCGAAACAATATCTTACTATTATTATAGTGACATTTATGCAACCTCAGTAATTGGATATGAGAATGGATTAGTTGAAATAGTTACTCCTGACAAGGTAATTACCGTTGTAGGTATTTTAAATAAACCGAGTATCCCGCCTAATGCTAAAAGAATAAATCATATTTATGAATTTAACGGTCTAGTGTACTTATCATGTGACTTTGGTATTAGCGCCTATAGTTTAGATAATTTAGAATTTGAGGATAATTATTTCATAGGGAATACTGGCGGACAAATTTCTGTGAAGCAAACAACTGTATTGGATCAATACATATATGCTGCAACAACTGAAGGGATAAAAAGAGCGTTACACGCCAATCCGAATATAATTGACTTCTCCTTGTGGGAAACTTTACCCACACCAATAACTAACTGGAAAAGCATCGTAACTTTTAATGATCGAATTTACGCTATAGATACAAACGGTAATGACATACATGAATACGCTGGAAGTCTATTTAATAACCTTTCAAGTTTCACTAATGTAGTAGTAGATCATAGAATTAGTGATGATAAAATGCTCATTACAACAACAAATGATACATTTATATATGATTTGCCATTTACAAACTCACAAACGATATCCCATCAAACTGATTACGGTTCAAATTTTACTGTTGCAACAACTGTGAATGGTCAGGTTTATATCGGTACTGAAAATGATGGAATCCTACATTTTAATCTATCAGACGGAACATTAAACCAACAAATCAAACCTAATGGCCCTAGCGAAAACAACATGTTTACAATTACCGCTACAAACAATGAAGTATGGGCTGTATATGGTAAGTACTCCATTTCAGGAGGACCTAGTCCAAAAACCGAAAAAGGGTTTAGTCATTTAAAAAACGACACCTGGATTAATACACCATATGACAGCGTATTAGGAGCTGCAAACCTAATAAACGTTTCTGTAAATCCATTTGACCCTAACCAAGTATTCATGACCTCTTTTTGGCATGGTTTTATTGAAGTTAATAATGATATCCCTACTACCCTCTACAACGAAACAAATACCAGTTTAGAAATTTGGCTTGGCTGGATTTTATCAGGGAAGTCAACTTTTGACCCTAACGGTAAACTATGGTTTACAACTGTTAGAGTTGATGATGCTTTAAAAGTCTATGACCCACAAAACAATACATTAAACAGCTTTAGCTTGAGTGACGTTATTACTGACCCAGTAAATGGAGAGAACAGTCTTGGTGATATAGAAATAGACCAAAACAACACCAAATGGATTGCTACTCGAAGAAATGGTGTTATTGGACTTTCAGAAAACAACGGAAACCCTATAGTTAAAAAAATAACTGATCAAAACGGAAATTTACCTGTGGAAATTGTCAAATCATTAGCTATTGATAACGACAATAACCTATGGATCGGTACTCGTGACGGCTTACGTGTTTTATATAATACCGCTGGATTTTTCTCCACTGCTAATCCTCAAGCAGAATCGATTATTATCTTAGAAGAAGGTATTCCCAAAGAATTAATGTTCGGTCAATCAATTACTGATATAAAAGTTGATGAATCTAACAACAAATGGGTTGCAACACTTGATGCAGGTGTGTTTCTTTTTTCACCTGACGGTCAAAACACTATTTATCATTTTACAAAAAATAACTCACCACTACCTTCAAACGGAATTACCGATATGGCTATTGATCATGCTTCTGGTCTAATTTATTTCGCTACAGAAAAAGGCATGGTTTCTTTTAATACAAACCCCATAATTAGCGCTACTGATTTAGAAAATGTAGTTATTCAACCAAACCCTGTTAGACCAAGCTATAATGGAAATATTATTATTAAAGGTTTAGTAGATGGTGCAAACATAAAAATTACAGATATTTCAGGGAATTTAGTTGATGAAAATACCGTTAGCGGAGGTACTTACGAATGGGATCAAACCGCATTTGGAAAACACAAAGTAGCTTCTGGAGTTTATATAGTAATGATTACTACAAAAGATGGAGAAGAAACTACTATTGAAAAAATAATGATTGTTAGGTAATACTTTTTCTATTAGAATCCCACCAATGGGCTTAATTTTCCATCTTGATAGCTATCGAAATGCTCTTTGGTTGAAAAATAGTATAGTTAAATTCACCCCTTGACCTACTTCGAGATCATTGATTTCAAATACAAAACAATATAATGCTACTTAACACAAATGCAATTGTATTATCAGCCTTAAAGTATAAAGACAGCTCATTAATTGTTTCTTGCTATACAAGAGAATTAGGTGTGCAATCCTATATTTTACATCATATTTTTAAAGTCAAAAAAGGAAAATTAAACCCAGCCTACTTTCAATTATTAACGCAATTGGAAATTCAAACCAATTACAAACCAAATCAATCTTTACATAAAATAACTGAAGTAAAACTACATCATACATATACCAGTCTGCACACCAATGTCTACAAAAGTTCCGTATCAATATTTATAGCTGAAGTACTGCAAAATGTTTTAAAAGAAGAAGAAAAAAACGCCAAATTATACCATTTTTTAGAAGCCTCTTTACTTTGGTATGATTTAAATGACTTTAACGCAAATTTCCACTTAGCATTTCTTTTAAAGCTATCACAATACCTAGGGATTCACCCTGACCCAAACACCTTACATTTAAATTTCTTCAGACATGATATGAATAATCAAAAAATTTATGTTTTGAAAAACTTATTAGGCATACATTTTGACGACTTAAATACTATTAAAATAAACGCTCAAATACGACAAGATATTTTAAGTGAAATCTTACACTATTTTAGTGTACATTTGGGCGATTTTAAAAAGCCAAAATCTTTAAAAATACTACACGATATTTTCAACTAAAATGAAAAATTTACTTCCCTATATATTACTCTTTCTCATAAGTATCAGTTATGCTCAAGAAATAACTTTTAAGGACATTGATACTGATGAACTTATCACTAACGTAGCTATTTATAATAAAAACACCTCTAAAAGCACCGTATCTGACCTTTATGGAAAAGCTTTAATTAACAATTTTGATGATCAAGAAATTGTCTATTTTTCACATATTAGCTACAGAGATATTTCAATTTTAAAATCAAAAATTAAAGCAATTGTTTATCTTGAAAATGAATCTGATGAATTGTCTGAGGTAACCTTATCCGTATCAAAATCAAAGGTTAAAAAATCAAGAGTTGCTGAAAAAATAGAGATTTTAACAAAAAAAGATATTCAACGACTTGCTCCACAAACCACTGCCGATTTACTAGCTGCCACTCCGGGATTAAGAGTGCAAAAATCTCAAGGGGGAGGGGGAAGTCCTGTAATAAGAGGTTTTGAGGCGAATAGAGTGTTATTGGTAATGGACAATGTTAGAATGAATAATGCTATTTACCGTTCTGGTCATTTACAAAGCGCTATAACAGTTGACCCTCAGTCCTTAGACAGAACGGAAGTTATTTTTGGACCTTCATCTGTTATTTATGGTAGTGATGCGCTAGGAGGAATCGTTCATTTTTATACAAGAACACCTAAAATAAATAACAATACTATATTCTCAGGAAGCTCTAACACCCGTTACTCATCTGCTAATACTGAATTTACTCAAAGTTTTAGCGGAGAATTTAGTTTAAAAAAATGGGCATCCTATACCGCTTTTTCTGTTGCTAGTTTTGGAGATCTTAGAATGGGAAAAAACAGAACTCATGGTTATGACCAATGGGGATTGGTCCCTTACTATTCTGATAATAACAATCAAGTATTTAACGATACTCCTGTAATCAATGATAAACCGCATATTCAAAAAAACAGCGGTTACAATCAGTTTGATATCCTACAGAAAATCAACATTGAAACAACCGATACTAGCAATTTAATTTTAAACTTTCAATTATCAGAATCTACTAACATTCCTCGTTTTGATAGACTTACTGAATTAAAAAATAGTTCTTTAAAATTTGCTGAATGGTACTATGGTCCACAAAAAAGACTTTTCTTTTCGCCACAATATCAATTCAACCCAAACTACAAATGGCTAAACTCTGGTACAGTTACAGCTGCTTACCAAAATGTGAAAGAATCACGCATTAAAAGAAAGTATGGAAAACTAGAACGCACACATCAAGAAGAGAGTGTTGATGTATTCAGTTTAAATACCGATTTTAAAGTCTCTTTATCAAAAAATAGAGATCTATCCTATGGTGCTGAATTTACCCATAATGATGTAAATTCAAATTCGTATGGCGAGCTATTATCAGTAAGCGGAAATCAAATTACTGGAGTGAGCGGAAACACTATAGTTCAGTCAAGATACCCTGACGGAGGAAGCACCTACACTACTCTTGCTGGATACCTAAACTACAGGCAAGATATCAATACCAAAATGACCTTAAACACTGGTGGACGATACACCTATACAAAGTTAAAAGCGACCTTTATTGACCAAACTTACGTAGTATTACCAGAAACAAAACTAGCGCTTGACAACTCTTCATTTACAGCAAATATCGGATTAACATTCAGACCTTCAAAATTAACTCGCTTTAATGCAGTTGTTTCTTCTGGTTTTCGATCACCAAATATTGATGATGTAGGTAAAATTCGTGAAAAAAACGGACTACTTACTGTCCCTAACGTAAACCTTAGACCAGAATATGCCTATAATGGTGAAGTAGGTATTACGAAGTTCTTTAAAAACAAACGCAATCAAGTTTCTGTTAATGGTTTTTACACATTATTGGATAAGTATATTTCGAGAACAGATTTTGTTGTAGCAAACGACAACTCTACTACTGACATAAACACGGTGATGTACGACGGAGAAGAAGTAACTACAATTGCAAATATAAATGGAGGGACTGCTTATATTTTTGGAGGGACATTAGATGCTAGTTTTGCTCCTATAAAAAACATCACACTTAAAGGAAACGTTACTTACACTAAAGGAAGAACAAACGATACCGACAGCTATTTACCTTCAATATCACCGGTGTTTAGTAGTATTGGTATTGCTTATCAGAAAAACAAAATTGACGCAGGATTAAACTGGAAGTATACTGCAAAAAAGAACGCAGATGAATATAGCCCAGGAGGAGAGGATAACTTAAGTCAAAGCCCGCTTATTGATCCTGATACAACCCTTGCTGGTGATGAATACTTTATTGGAACACCCTCATGGAATATCCTTAATTCATCATTTGGTTTTCAAGTTAACAAAACTCTTAAGTTACAATTAGGGTTAGATAATATTTTTGATATTCATTACAAGGAATTTGCTTCAGGAATAAGCTCCTCAGGAAGGAACTTTAAGGCAAGTATAAACCTTAAGTTTTAACAAAAAATTAAATTAACACCCGATAGCGCGGATTTGAAATCCGTGCGAACATGTTATTATAACTCGCACGGAAAACATTTCCGCGCTATCGGGCACCCACCCACCAGTTAAGGTAAGGGTTTTGGTTTAATTAGGACTGCGTATCTGCCACAGTACCATATATATAATTATAGACATCACGAAGGCAATACTTCTTATAATTATATTTTTTTTAGTGCCATTTTTATAGTCAAGATAAAAAAGTCTGAAAAACAAAATTATTATTAGAAAAAAGGTTACTATATAAAGCCAACCTAAAAAACTAAGACTATATACTAACATCTTGTATTTATTAGGTAAAAGCGCAACAATATTATTTACCAATAATATTGTGTAAAATATTATATTTATTTTTTTATAAGTTGCATACTTCTTATTAAGCTGAGGCAATATCCAAATAGCTGCTGCTATTGATATAGGTAAAAAGAAGAAAACAGTCAACAAGTCTAAAAAGTATCCTATCCAGTAGCCCTCAAATCTCCAAGTAAAAGGTTTTTCGTGTACTGTTGCCATCATAAGTATACCTATTATTAAGCTACTACTTGCTATTATATTTAATTTTCTTGTGTGTATTTTCTTCATATCTATCTTTAAAACAAGAAAAGACAGCCATTACTGACTGTCTTACATGTATTAGGTGAAATAATATCATTTTATAATTATCTCTTCCATATCATCAGTATCTTCTAGATCATTAGAAAAGATATTCCATTTAACCTCTCTTAAAATAATTTTCCTTTTTTTAATTTCATTACTATCAATTAAATAAAATGTTTTAGTTCTATTATTTAACACCTCATAATAGAAAGACAAAATCTCCTTTTTTGTACTACCCATATTTCTTTTTATAAAATCAAGAGTTACTATTTGTTCTTTCTTTTTCCTTAAAAAACACTTCTTTACCACCTTGACATCTGCTAACTTATTGACAGAATAATCATCAAAATCTAAGTAATTATTTCGCCTGAATTCAAAATACGTTTTAGTTTTTGGTGAATTAAAAGACGAATCTTTTAGTATAAACCTGTAATAGGAAGCTCTATTAATTCTAGAGTTTATTTTATTTGGACCTAGATTTACAACTTCCCCTTTTTTGTGTTTAAAAAACAAGTAGATTGTATCAGAGTGTTTTATACTTTCAATGTCTTGTGAATAAACACTCATAAGACTACATAATAATAGAAACATTATTAAATTTCTCATCCTTAATTATATTTTAATTACATTCTTTATCTGAATCATAAATAATTTCTGTTCTATATGCATTATATAAATAATATTGAGCAGGAACATTTTCTATATTTTGTTGAAATGTATCAGACTCTTGTAAACCTTCCATGCTTAGGTATTTATAACAATCATTACAACGCGAAATTAAAATAATTATTACAAATTAGAGTTCATGATATTTGGGTATTTTACACTCACTATTAGTAGTGATAACTCAACTCTACAACTACTAATTCCTGCTTACTCAATTATGTTACCCACTATTTTAACAGTGTTTATTTATTTTTCCTTAATTCAATGCGTTTGAGTAAGTACAATTTTACTATGTCAGTCCTTTATCTGCTTCACTTGGTTTTAGGTTTCCACTAGGATGATTGTCTATTACAGTAAAAAAAGCCCTCACCAAAAAAAACGAATATATCCGTTACGGAACTCATGGTTGTTAACTATATTCGCAAATAAAAAACAAATTATCCGTATCTTTAAATATGTTTGCACTTGTAGATTGTAATAATTTTTACGCTTCCTGTGAACGTGTTTTTCAACCGCAATTCAGGAATACTCCCATTGCTATTTTATCCAATAATGATGGTTGTGTTATTGCGCGTAGTGATGAAGCAAAAGCAATAGGTCTTCCAATGGGTGCTCCGGCATTTAAATACAAACAGTTTTTTAAAGCACATAACATTCAGGTATTTTCATCTAACTATCCGCTTTATGGGGATATGAGTAGTAGAGTAATGAGTATTTTAAAACAATTCTCTCCTGATGTAGAAATATATAGTATTGACGAAGCTTTTCTAGAACTAAATATTCTTGAAAACAGTAATTTGAATACACTCGGACATGAAATGCGTAATCGTATTCTACAATGGACTGGACTACCTACCTGCGTAGGAATAGCTCCAACTAAAGCACTCACCAAAATAGCTAATAAGATAGCTCGAAAATTCCCAAAAGAAACTGAGGGCATCTTTGTAATTGATTCAGAGGAGAAAAGAATAAAGGCCCTTAAATGGACTAAAATAAAAGATGTTTGGGGTATTGGTAGGCAGTTAGAAAAACGATTAACACAACAAAACGTACATACAGCCTATGATTTTACACAACTTTCTGACACTTGGGTAAAAAGTAGTTTTTCTATCACTGAACTCCATTTAAAAAAAGACTTAGAAGGAATTGTAACTTTAGCTTTAGAAGATGATCATCCTGTAAAAAAATCCATCGCTACAACACGTAGTTTTGAGAATACATATACCGATATTAATGACATTAAAGAACGTGTTGCCACATTTGCCAATAGCTGTGCTGAAAAATTAAGAAAACAAAACTCTAATTGCAATATGCTTATTGTTTTATTACAAGGCAGTAGGTTTGAAAAAAACGCACAACCCTATAAAAATAGTATTACCGTAATTTTACCCCATTGCACTAATTCTTCACTTACTATCGTCAAGTATGCGACTAAAGCTATTGAAACACTTTACAAAAAAGGCATCAAATACAAACGAGCTGGCGTAATAGTAACAGGGCTAGTTCCCACTGACAATCATCAACTAGATATCTTTACTAGTGAAAACCCAAAGCACCAGCCTTTAATGAAAGCTATTGATGACCTTAATAAAAAGTACGGTGATCATAAACTAAAACTAGCTAATCAAGACTTAGATAAAACTTGGAAAATGCGCCAAGAGCATTTGTCAAAACAATACACTACCCAGTTTAATGAAATTCTTATTATAAAATAAGTGCTAAGTTTCCTCTCCTTGAGAAAAGGGTAATGGTGAGGCGATTTTTTGTTTAAAACAGACCTCATTCTAATTAAATTAAAAGAAGTATCTTTATACCATGATAACTGAAGCACTTACCTTTTTTACACCTGATACTCAAGAGAGTGAAGGCGCATTTTTTTTCGATACTGGAATATCATGTGGTTTCCCCTCTCCTGCTGATGATTTCAAACAAGAACGTATTTCATTAGATAAGGAACTAATTAAAAACAAAGAAGCTACTTTTTTTGCTAGAGTAAGTGGGCAATCAATGATTGGCGCAGGTTTAGACGACAATGATTTATTGGTTATTGATAGAAGTATTGCGCCTACAAATAATAAAATTGCAGTGTGTTTTTTAGATGGTGAATTTACAGTAAAACGATTGCGTGTAGAAAATGATGGTGTTTGGCTACAACCAGAAAATCCTGACTACCAACCTATCCAAATTACTTCAGAAAATAATTTTATCATCTGGGGTATTGTAACTAATGTAATTAAAAAATTATAGTTGAATTTTCAACATTGCATGGTCAGACTCCCAAGTATTTATCTTGTTTACCATTCTTAATTTTAAATCTTTAGAAACCCATACGTGATCTAAAGAAAGGATAGGCAAATTCCACATCCAAGTTTCCAAAAACCCATTTCCTTTTTCTGTAAAAGCATGTTTAAACCTCTGTCTATACATTTCAAAATGTAACGATTCATAGGGTGTATTAAAATCACCTACTATTATGGTGTTCTTTGTTGTTATAACATACCCAAAAGCCTCTTCAAGCATATGTTTCCTGAAAAATTTGATATTAGCTGTAATGTCTATAGCATAAAAACTAAACTCTTTATTTTTAATTTTAGTCTTAAACTTTACCATAAAGGAATTGTTTCCCATCTTTATCGGTACAATATTTCTAATACGACACTTACTAAAAACCCCTATTTTACCATGAATTACTTTAAAATGGTACTTAGCAAACTTACTTTTAATTTTATTTAGTAATTGCTTATCTGTCTGATCATACTCAACTAATACCAAAACATCAGGAATTGTTTCTGAAACAGCAAAAGCATCTATAAAGCTTCTCTTTTTAGCAGCATTCCAATACACCACTTCTGACTCAACATTAACATCTTCAATATGGTTTACTATATAGCTTTTATACATCCAAAAAACTAAAATTAGTATAGATATAAAAGCATAAAAAACCTTCTTTTTAGTTTTAATATTTAGCATCAAATTTAAAAATGACACTCCTAAAATTACTGGTAATGGAAAAACATAGAAAATTAAAGATGACAAATAAATCACATCCTTAAACACAATATAATTAACTAATGAAATCAGAACCAACAACGATAATAATCTACTCAAATATTTTACAAAATCACTTTTTACCATTTACAAAATGGCATTGTACTTAGTTGTGAATTGTAATATTTGTTTTCTCCGGTAACCTCAACTCCTAACCAGTTTGGTTTTTCAAAGGCTTCATTTTCTGAATTCAATTCAATTTCGGCAATAACTAACCCTTCATTACTTCCAAAAAATTCATCTATTTCATAAATATGAGCATTACTTTTTACTTCATATCTAACTTTATCAATAATTCCTTTTTGGCACAATTTCAATAACCCTTCTGCCTCTTCTAAATCAATTTCTTTTTCCCATTCAAAACGAGAGGTTCCACTAGTATTCGACTTCCCTTTAATGGTTAAAAACCCTTGGTTCCCTTTTATACGTACACGAACTGTGCGCTCAGGGTCTGTACTCAAAAAACCTTGTGTTATACGGGTGCTTTTATAAGACCTTACTTTGTACTCATCTGAAGCCACTAAAAACTTACGCTCTATTTCTATCATATTCATCTTCTATAAAAAGGAACTCTATTTATTAATCAATTGATTATCATGAATTTTACTCAACACCAATAGCGCAATAATGGCTCCAAAAGTAGCATACAACATGTCTGATTGAGTGTCCCATACATAGCCTTGAGTTCCCAAAAAAGAATCACCACCATCACCAGTAACTAATGAGACACCCCATTCAATAAACTCATAGGTAACACTAATTGCCATAGCAATACATACCACAATAACATTCATCCAGGTTTTTCCGTTAATAACCTTTTTACGAAGAAATAACTCTCTCGCAATCATTGCTGGAACAAACCCTTGTGCAAAATGCCCTACTTTGTCATAATTATTTCTTGATTGATGAAACACCTCTTGAATCCAATCAAATAACGGTACCTCTGCATAGGTATAATGCCCACCGATAATCAAAATCACACAATGAACAAATATCAAAACGTAAACCAACTTTGTAAACTGAAAGTTTTTATACGTAAATAGTAAAACCAAAACACCAATAATTGCTGGTAATACTTCTAAAAACCAAGTAAAATATTCAAACGGCTTTATAGCCGACCAAATAAACAATAGCATTAGCAAAAAAAGGAGTGTCTTTAAAAAGTTCATTCTGTTTTAATTCAAAGATTGAAAAATTGAATGATTAAACGAAATTTTAATGTTGTATTTTTGAGAAAAGGTATTTTATCTTTTAATACTTCAATTATTTAATTTAAAAAATGCCTTTTAATTTCCCGCTTAGAAAAATTATTCATGTAGATATGGATGCATTTTATGCCTCTGTAGAACAACTGGATAATCCTGAGTTAAAAGGAAAACCTGTCGCTGTAGGAGGCGGAGGTAAAAGAGGAGTTGTAAGCGCTGCAAGCTATGAAGCAAGAGTATTTGGCGTACGAAGTGCTATTAGTGGCACAGTAGCAAGAAAACGCTGTCCAGAACTCATATTTGTAAAACCTCGGTTTGACCGATATAAAGAAATTTCCAAGCAAATACGAAAAATTTTTTATGAGTATACTGACTTAGTAGAGCCATTATCTCTGGACGAAGCGTATTTGGATGTTACCGAAAATAAGAAAGGAGTTTTAAGCGCTTCTTTACTCGCCGAAGAAATTAGAGAACGTATTTTTCAAAAAACGGGTTTAACGGCATCTGCAGGAATATCAATTAATAAATTTATTGCAAAAGTTGCCAGTGATTACAATAAACCTAACGGGCAAAAAACTGTGAACCCGGAAGAAGTCATTCCTTTTTTAGAAGAGTTGGACATTCGTAAATTTTATGGTGTAGGAAAAGTTACCGCCGAAAAAATGTACCAACTAGGGATTTTTGAAGGGCGTGATTTAAAACACAAAACCGTTGAATATTTAACTACTCATTTTGGAAAATCAGGTGCCTATTATTACAATGTAGTTAGAGGGATTCATTTAAGTGAAGTAAAACCCAATAGAATACAAAAATCTGTCGCTGCAGAACGAACATTTTTCGACAATATTACCTCAGAAATATATATGCTTGAAAAACTAGAGCATATTGCTGAAGAACTAGAAAAGCGCTTGAAGCACAGTAAAATTTCTGGAAAAACAATCACTTTAAAAATAAAGTATAGCGATTTTACACAACAAACAAGAAGCAAAACAATACAATATTTCATTTCAGACAAACATTTAATTCTAGAAACTGCTAAAAAATTATTGTTTCAAGAAAAACCAAAAAACTCCGTACGATTGTTAGGTATTTCTCTTGGNAACTTAAACAATGTTACTAAAAAAGAAACCGAAAAAATTCAGAAAAGTGTTTCTGTTCAATTGAAATTCGAGTTCTAAATCGCTAGTGGAACCTCCACATGTTTAAGGTCAAAAAATTACTTTAACACTTCAATCTCTAATTATATATTTTTTTTATTACTCGTTATTCTGTATTTTAGAGAGCGTTAAATACTTATTCATTATGAAATTAAAATATAGAAGTCTTATCATCCTAATTACCATATTAGTTATTAACCTGAAAGGATATTCACAAGAAGAAATCATAACAACTACTGAACAAATAGAAATTGTGGAAAATCATTTACTCTATAACACTAACTGGAAACTTGTGAAAATGGAACCTGCTTTTTCCGATAAGATTGATTTAACTTTGAACTTTGATAAGGCGACAGAGCAATTAAAAGTAATAAAACAAATAACCTCAGCTCCAGTTTTAAAAGGGACAGATTTAATCACTACAAAAAATGAGTCGATAAATTTTTACCATTGGAAATATGCTATTAAAAGTGCCGAATATGAAGGAGATAATGTAAAAAGTGTCATTTATGATTATGCTGCTTTTGAATTAAAAACGGAAGGATATGTGTTTGAAATTGATAGTTTAAGTGAAACTTCTTTGGTCTTAAAAGTTGTAAAAGCTCCAATGGCGGTATTTGGAAACTCCATTTTTAATGTAGATAAAATATATTTTACAAAGTAATATTTTTATAGTAGGTTCTCAAAACGGATAAAACTTAAAAAGCTCCAATTTTTAAACCAGAGCCTTTTAAACCTAAAAAAAACTATTATCAACCTATTTACTAATTATGAACTTTTTAGACTTTGTTTGATCAATTCCATTTGAAAATTTCAGAATATATATTCCTTCTGAAAAGCCCGATACATCTACTTTTAGTTCATTATTGGTGAATGAATCAGGATCTACCTTTTGTTTGCTGATTCTTTTTCCACTAAAATCATAAATGTCAATAGAAGAATCTGTAGCTTTCTCTCCTGTAAAATATACATACACCTCTTCATGAGCAACAGTTGGGTATACTTCAAACTTAGTACCGTTTAACATATTTTCTGTTGTGCTTAAAACAGCGTCAAAATATACCTGATTTCCTGCCAACCATGTAAATACTACTTTAGTGGCTCCAATTTGAGTATTTGGTATGGTAAAAATATCCCTATCAACCATAATTAAATCAGCATATTTACCTACTTCTAAGCTTCCTGTTTTATCTTCCTGACGCATCACATAAGCTCCGTTAATTGTATATGATTTTACTGCTGCAGCTACATTTGGTAAATTTTGAGGGACTCTTGTTAATGAATTTTGAATTCCTACAAAAGGACTAACACTACTTACATCCCAATCACTACTTAAAGTAACTCTAGCTCCTGCATCATAAATAGATTTTACTGGCACTAAATTATTAGAACGTGTTACCCCTATAAAATCATCATTATCATGCCAATGATTTGGATTGGTAAAATCTCCTGTTACTTGCATATCAGCAGTAACATTTAAACTTGAAAACCTTGGGTAATCTGTAGTTTTTACAACTTCTAAATGTGTAACTCTATGTCGTGCACCAATATCTCCATTTGTTGCTCTTGCTGTAGCAATAGCATCTAAACTTTCTGTAATTCCTCTATCACCTATTGCATGAATATGAAAGTCATACCCTTTAGTTTCTAAAGCAGTTATTAAACTCGTCATCCTTGAAGCATCTATATAATTTAACCCTTTTGAAAATGGAAACCCTAGAGTGCTTAATACCCCCGCTTCGTAATCATCATGCATTGCCGCTGTAGCATTTATTAAAATCCCATCTGAATATAATTTTATCTGACGTATTTTTAGCATATCATCACCAGCATCATACAACGCTTCAATAGCAGGTATTTGCGTTACATCATTATCGTCTGGATAAATCCAAGGTGCTAAAGCAACCCTACAAGTCAATAAATTATTCGCTTTAATTTGTTGCCAAGTTTGAATATAATTTTGTTTCCAATAGGTACGACCTTCACAAATAGAAGTAATTCCATTTTTAGCTAACAATGGTAATCCGTAATATACCAATCCTTCATAGTTATTCGTTTGTAGCGTTCCGTTAGTTGCTAGAGCCACACTTATTGCCCCATCTCCTGCATTGTCTAATAAAATCCCATCTACATCAGTAGCGGTCCCCCATTTAGATTTTACGATATGCCCTCCAACTGGATCTGGAGTACTATCCGTAATTCCCAAAGCATTTAATCCCGCAGTATTTATCCACATAGAATGAGAGGTTTCTTCCATAAATAACGCTGGAGTAGTTGGGTATACCTCATCTAGTATCAAACGTGGAGCTCTTGTAGCATTTAATAGCGTATATATTGAATGTCCCCAGCCTAAAATCCAACCATTAGCATTAGGAGTACTCCCACATGCTTGTATAACAGCTTTGTAATTTTCGGGATTTGTTTCAGCACTATTCAAACTACAACTTGACCCATTAGTAGAACTTGCTTCTAACGGATGCATATGTACATCATGCATTCCTGGAAGTATTAATCTCCCTCCAGCATCTTTAACAGTAGTTCCTGCTCCTAAATGAATATTAACCCCGGCATCAGTACCTGTATAAATTATAAGCCCATCTTTAATTGCTAAAGCTTGAACAAATGTATCTGAAGCATCAGCAGTATATATTTTTGCGTTTTTAATAATGGTGTCGGCAATTTGAGCATTTAATGACATTAGCATTGTCAGCATTACAGTAAGTGTTAAAATGTTTTTCATAACAATTGAATTTTATTAATATGCTGCTAAAGTATATCCGTTAGATAACTTGAAAAACAATTTTCCACCAAAGCCATTATTTTAGGATTAAAAAACTAGTTTTTAGCCTGTAGCTAAAAAACAGCACTTTGTTCCCAAAAAAGCGCTTTTCATTCCTATTACTTATATTTAAGAGATAAAATCAATATTTTTGAGTACAATACTATTCTAAATGATAAAGGTTAAATCAATTTACCCCGTCCTCTTTTGGGTATTTATATTCTTCTTTGTACTTGATTACTTAGAATCTGAATATAAACTAGCAGAAGCCATCTCTTTTACTTTAATAGAGTGTACTATTTATGCTTTTATCTTTTATATCAATTTATATGTACTTATCCCTAAATTACTAGAGACAAAAGGGAAATCAACATATGGATTGGGACTTTTAGGTCTCCTTATTTTTATTTCGGTTCCTTTTTACTATTCAGGATTAGGACATTATTTAATAAGTGAAAGTGATGTGAGGAACTTTTTTTCCTTTTCGTTAAACTATATTCTTTTTGTTGTTATATCATATTTGTACTGGTATTTCACACTTTTTCAACAAGAACATAAACAACGATTGTCATTACAAAATGAAAAACTACAAGCGGAATTACTAATGCTTAAATCGCAAGTGAGTCCACATTTTTTATTCAACTCATTAAATAATATTTATTCATTAAGTCTGGCTAAACATGACAATGCTCCGTTAATGATTGAAAAATTATCGGATATTTTACGATATATTATTTATGAAGGGAAAAGTAAATTTGTGCCTTTAGAACGAGAAGTAACGCTTCTAAACAACTATGTTGATTTGCAATTAATGAAAAAATTAAAAGCAGAAAAAAATATTTCAATAACTACAAAAGGAGTATTGGCTAAGCATAAATTAGCTCCATTAATTTTGATTAACATTATTGAAAACTGTTTTAAACATAGTGATGTAGGATATAATGAGAATGCTCATTTAACTATTGATTTAACAGTTGAAAAAAGTGTTTTAACATTTAAAACTACTAATTCATTTCAAACAAAATCCAATCAAAAAGGAGTTGGTTTACAAAATATAAAACAACAATTACAACACTACTACCCAGATAATCATCAGTTGAATATTGAAGATAATAATGGTATCTTTAAACTAGCACTAACAATTAATTTATAACAATTGAAAACCTACAATTGCATTATAGTTGACGATGAAACGCTTGCGCAAGAATTAATAGAAGCGCACTTAGCAAAAATTCCTAATGTTTATATTGTAGCCAAATGCCATACGGCAATGGAAGCTATGAGCGTGATAAATACCACCACAATTGACATTATGTTTTTAGATATCGAAATGCCTGACATCACAGGACTAGAATTCTTAAAATCATTAGGCAACCCTCCGCTAACCATTTTAACAACGGCCTACTCAGAACATGCATTAGAAAGCTACGAATTAAACGTTATTGATTATTTATTAAAACCAATCCGATTTGACCGTTTTTTCAAAGCTATTGCTAAAGCATTGTCCATTTTAAAAGAAACGAGCGATACATCAGTAATTGAAAACAAAACTGTTGAAGAAGATTATATTTTTGTAAAATCAGATTATAAAGCCGTAAAGATTTCTTTCAACGAACTTATTTATGTTGAAAGCATGCAAAAATATGTGAAATTTCATCTAAAAGATAAAATGATCATGTCTTTAATGAGTTTAACCGCACTAGCTGAAATATTACCTTCTTCTAAATTCTTCAGGTGCCAAAAGTCATTTATTGTCAACCTGACAAAAATTGATGGCATTGACGGAAATCTATTACTCATGAATAACGGAGCAAAAGTTTCACTAAGTAAAAATTTAAAAGCTGAATTAATTAAGTTAATAGATAATAATAATTTACTTTAAATAGTTTGTTCAAGACACTAATTGAGCCCACTCTGTCCAAGAACCGTCGTAAATTTCTTTTTTATTTTCTAACACTAATTCACTAGCAAGTAAAACGATACAAGCTGTTAATCCCGAACCACAACTAAAAATTAATGGTGTGTTTTTAACCTCAAAACTATTAAACAAGGTCAATAACTCTTTTTTTGATTTGAACTTCCCCTTTTCTAATACGTCTTGAAAAGGAATGTTTATTGAATTAGGAATATTCCCCCTTCTCAGTCCTTTTCTAGGCTCAGGAATAAGTCCGTTAAACCTATCTGCCGAACGTGCATCAATTACTAATGCTCTTTGGCTTTCTAAGTTTTTCTTTATGAATTCAAAATCCCTTACTTGTCCTTCCTGAAAGTTTGTTACGAATGAGCCTTTCAAAAATTGATGTTTTCTACAATATTCTGTTGCCCCTCCTTGTGCAATCCAGTCAGGAAGACCCCCATCAAGAACTGAAATATTATCGAATCCCATCACCTTAAACATCCACCAGACTCTTGGACTAGAATATACTCCTAAATTGTCATAAACAACCAATTTACTAGTTTTGTTTATCCCTAAATTCTTGCATTCTATTTCAAATGCTTCTGGACTTAAAAGTGTATTTGGATAACAACTGCTTGCATCACTGAAAATATTTTTAATATCAAACTTCCTAGCATTAGCTATTTGATCAATACCTAAATTAGTTTTAAATCCTGCTTTATTCTCCTTCTGACTTGCATCAAGAATTATTAAATCAGGATCGGATATATTACCCATTAACCAATCAGAGGACACCAGCGTTTCTATCATGTATTTAAAATTACTCTATCACAGAAACTCTTAATGTATTTACCATTCCTTTCTTAACAATAGGCATTGCAGCTAAATTAATTAGATAATCTCCTTTTTCTACAAAACCTCGGTCGTGTGCAATTTGATTTACATCCTCTACAGTATCATCCGTACTTACAAACTTATCATAATAAATCCCTTTAACTCCCCATAATAAACTCAATCGAGAAAGGATGTTTTTATTAGAAGTAAATGCTAAAATATGTGCATTTGGTCTCCATGCAGAAATTTGAAATGCCGTATACCCTGAATTTGTTAAAGTACAAATTGCTTTCGCATCAATTTCACCAGCCATATGAGCTGCATGATAACAAATAGATTTCGTAATATAACGTTCTGTCTTCACATGTGGCGGAAGTTCAGGAACTGTAATTAATGGTGAATTTTCAACACTATTAATAATTCTTGTCATCGTTTCAATAACTTCTACCGGATATTTCCCTACAGATGTTTCCCCAGATAACATAACGGCATCAGCACCATCCATTACGGAATTGGCAACGTCATTTACCTCTGCTCTGGTTGGTGTTAAACTAGTAATCATAGTCTCCATCATTTGGGTAGCTATAATTACTGGTATTCTTGCTTTTTTAGCTCTCAGTACCAATTGCTTTTGAATTAATGGTACTTCTTCAGCAGGAATTTCAACTCCTAAATCTCCTCTTGCTACCATTAACCCATCACAAAAAGCAATGATTTTATCAATATTTTTTACCGCTTCTGGCTTTTCTATTTTTGCTATAATCGGAATTTTATATGCTGAATGCTTACTTATTAAATCCTGTAACAATTCTAAATCATCTGCATCTCTAACAAATGAAAGCGCAATCCAATCAACTTTTTGTTCAATAGCAAAAACTGCATCTTTAAGATCTTTTTCAGTCAATGCAGGCAATGAAATTGCTGTATTTGGCAAGTTTACTCCTTTTTTTGATTTTAAAGGACCTCCTTGAATTACAAGAGCTTCAACCTCATTTTTTCCATTAGAACTTTTTACCTCAAAAATCAGCTTCCCATCATCTAATAAAATACGTTCCCCAGCTTTTACATCTTCAGGAAATTTTTCGTAATTCATAAAAGCGCTACTTGCATCACCAATAAATGGCTCTCCTGTACGAAATTTTATGATATCTCCATCATTTACAATTACATCATCTTTCATTACACCAACACGAAGTTTAGGACCTTGTAAATCTCCTAAAATTGCCGTGTTGTATTTATACTTTTCACTTAAACCTCTAATAATATCTATACTCTTCTTTACATTATCATAATCAGCATGAGAAAAGTTTATTCTAAAAACATCCACACCTGCTTTAATCATTTTGTGAATCGTTTCTTTATCAGCGCTTGCAGGACCCAGGGTAGCTACTATTTTTGTTTTCTTCATCTGTACTATTAGTAAAAAATTAAATTATTTTTCGATTTCAATGTTGGGACATCTATTACAAATGTTGTGATAATTTGTGGAATAGTATTCATTTTTGAAATCAAATTTTGAGTATTATGCGTGTTGTGTTCAATCTTAACAAGGTAATCAACCTTTTTATATTCTGGTAATAAATATATCCGGTTACTTTTTGCTTCAAAAAACAAAGTGCTTTGTTCTTCTATAGTATCCGCTTGTTCTTGAATGCCTTTATTAGCGACTAAATTCCATAAGGATTGATTTTTCTCATCATTGAACTCGTAAAAATCGAAATCTTGAATTAACTCAGATTTCTTAAACTGAATATCAAAGGTAAGATTCATAAAATAAGCTAAATGATACGATTCTAATGTAGTATGAATCGCTAATAACTCAAAGTCATCATCTAAAAAATCATCAAAATCTAGCTTAAAAGTCTTCATAATCAATTTATGCGATTCATGTATAATTGCTAAAGATAAAATATGATTATTAATCTATTGTTACATCTCTGTTAATTCTTTCTATTTATTGATAAACATTAGGATACCAAGTATTTTTTAAAAGATTTTATTATCTTGTAGACAATCAATTTAAATTTTAAGAAATGGGCATTTTTGACGAAATAAAGAAGAAGTTAAGTCACGAGTTTATAGATATTATTGAATGGCTTGACAGTTCCAATGACACTATAGTTCATAGGTTTGAACGTTACCAAAATGAAATTAAAAACGAAGCTCAATTAATTGTTCGTGAAGGACAAATAGCTGTTATTATTAATGAAGGGAAATTAGCCGATGTTTTTAATCCAGGAACTTACACTTTAAACACTCAAAACTTACCTATACTCGCTACCTTAAAAGGGTGGAAATATGGTTTTAATAGTCCGTTTAAAGCAGAAGTATACTTTGTAAGCTCTCGATTATTTACCGATGAAAAATGGGGCACTAAAAATCCTGTAACCCTAAACGATGATCGTTTTGGTTTTGTTGAAGTACGTGCTTTTGGTACCTATGCATTCAAAATTAATGACGCAGGAAAGTTTATTACCGATATTGTTGGTACTGATAACCACTTCACTAGTTTCGAAATTAATGAGCACCTAAAAAGCTTAATTTCTACTCGATTTACTGATATTATTGGAGAAGCAAACCTTCCTATTGAATTGTATGCTGCCAATACCAATGAATTATCAGAAACTTGTTTAGAGGTAATGAGCCCCGAGTTTGACTCTGTAGGGATCTCATTAGAGAAATTTTTCATCGAAAATGTATCGATGCCAGAAGAGTTAAAAAAAGAAATTTTTGAATATAGCAGACTTAATAAAATAAATCTAGACAAGCTAACGAAATTCAAGGCAGCAAAAGCAATGGAAATTGCTGCAGCTAACGAATCAGGAGCTGCTGGAGCAGGGATAGGAATGGGAATGGGCTTTGCCATGGCGCAACAAATGGGAGGAATGCTTAACCCACAAAGTCAAACAACATCGGCGGCGCCAACACAAAATACCGGAGCAATGCCCCCTCCTTTACCACAACGAGCACACTATTTTTACGCAACAAACGGACAGCAATCTGGACCAGTAACTTTTGAAGGCTTAAGTAGTTTGTTTACCTCAAAATCAGTTGATGCAAATACATTAGTTTGGAAAAAAGGGATGGCTAATTGGACTGCTTTAAATTTGGTGCCTGAATTACAAGCTTTGCTAGGCTCAGCGCCACCACCATTACCAAATAATTAGAACATAACATTCATAAAATAAACTTATCTAAGCTTCCTCCCCCCACGGGAGAGGATTAAGGTGAGGGCGACATTTTCAACTTATAAATGAATCAAGAAACTCCTAAGCGTTCAGAACATAAAAACTCCTGTGTTAATTGTGGTTCTGAGCTAAAATACAAACCTGGTTCTTCAGTAATAAAATGCGGTTATTGTAATCATGAAGAAACAATTACTGCTTCTGAAACTGCATTTGAAGAATTAGAATTACAGCCCTATTTAGAAAAAATGGGAGCGCAATCGCATACTGAAAAAATCAGTATGTTGCATTGCAAAACTTGTGGAGCCAATCAGCATGTAGAAGACAACTACAAATCCTTACATTGTGTATATTGCAGTCAGCCTTTAATTGTCGAAGATGCATATAATGAAGATTGGATTTTACCCGGGGCAATACTTCCATTTCAATTTGATCACAAACAATCACACGCTATTTTTAAAAAATGGGTAACTGCTTTATGGTTTGCACCAAACAAACTAAAACGTGCTGCTTTAGACCCTGAAAAAACAAAAGGATTATATGTTCCGTATTGGACATTTGACGCTCAATTAAATGGCGAATATGAAGGGCAACGTGGAGATTATTACTATGTAACCGAAAGCTACAATACCACCGTTAACGGAAAAACCGTTACACGTACGCGTCAAGTCCAAAAAACACGATGGACCTATGCTTCAGGAACTATTAGTGGGTTTGTTGACGACACTTTAATTAGTGCTTCGGAGAAGAAAAGAAACGCTATTCCTAAAAAAATAACCAATTGGAACTTAGAGCAATTAGAATCTTTTAGCTCCAGTTATTTAGCAGGGTTTGTGACTGAAAAATACACTTTATCCCTTGAAAACGGTCATTTAAAATCTACTGAAAAAGCAAAGCAAATTGCATCTGGATGGGCTAAACAGGATATTGGTGGTGATACCCAACGTATATCACAATTAAACATGGCATTAAGCGAAGAAACATTTAAACATATACTATTGCCAGTATACATTTCTTCTTATATCTTTAATAGCAAGAAATATCATTTTTATGTAAACGGTCAGAGTGGTATCATTGAAGGAAATAGACCCTATTCATTTTGGAAAATATTCTTTTTAGTATTGTTTATTTTAATTGTTATTAGCGCTATTATTATTTTTGCAAATAAACAGTAATAATGGAATACATTTTGATGTTTTTTAAATATGAAATTTAAAATGTTTAGTATTAGCATACTGTTTCTGATGGCTTCTTGTCAAAAGGAAATAAAGGTAGACTATCCATCTTTTAACTGTATTTACTGCAAGCAGAATAAATCGGATTTAAAAAACTCATCTCAAAGTTTTTATTTAAAATTCGATGAAAATAAAATAAGCCTTTTTAATGATGAAAACATTAATATCAATTACGATAGCATAGGAAAAGAAATATTTGAAGATACCAAGAAAGAAAAACAACTTATTTGGCAAGTAAACTTACATATCGATTCATTAATTTCTATGAAAATAGTTGATTCTGTTATTAAAGAATTTAGGAGGGCAGGTATAACTAAGATAAATTATAATTTGAATGAAAAAGAAAAGTTATTCAAACGTTATGCTGAATATAGTTGTATTGATAAATTTAAAATGCCAACCGAATTTCAAGAAAAACTAACCAACATTAGCTTCCGGGAGTATCAAGAAACAAAAAAGGATACAGATATTTTTAAACTAGAACCTCTCTTTATATATTCTGTATTTGGTTATGAAAATGAATGCTCAGATAGAGGCGTTATCTCTTGTGGACCACCTCCTAAAAAGGAAAATGTAAAAGTCATTTACGCTAATAACAATGGTCACTTATTCTTAAACGAAACAGAAATAGAAAAAAACAACCTTTTAGATTCTTTGGATAAATTTGCTTCTTATAGTAACAAATTGGTTATTTATGAATATACGCCAAGTATATTATATAAAGATTATTTGGAGTTAAATATAAGATATACTAACAAATTACAAGTTTTAAGGGATTCGTTATCGAAAACTAAATATCTAAAAGATTACACCACGTTGACTAGAGATGAAAAAAAGGATATTAAAAGTGTTTACCCTTTACTATTCTACTCTTATCAATCCAAAGAAAAATATAGAGACTTTTTTAAGCCATTTGTGATTTCTGATGAATAAGCAATTATATTTGCCAAATGAGCTTCACACTACTTTCATCTCCTTTACAAGGGTTCACTGATTTTCGATTTCGAAATGCTTTTAACGAGTATTTTGGAGGAATAGACACGTTCTACTCCCCTTATATCCGTTTGAACGGAAAGATGAAAATTAAAGGTTCTTATGAGCGTGATTTATTGATTGAAAACAATACCGTCCCGGAAGTCATTCCTCAAATTATGACTAATGATGCAGATGAATTTATATTTGTAACCAAATACGTTCAGGAATTAGGATATACGGAATTGAACTGGAATTTAGGCTGTCCTTATCCGATGGTTACTAAACGTGGAATGGGGTCTGGATTAATATGTAATCCAGAGAAAATAGATCAAATTCTTGACCGAGTACATTCAGAAACTGACATTACAGTATCTATGAAAATGCGAATGGGTTATGAAAACCCTGAAGAAATTTTAGACGTATTTCCTATCCTAGAGAAATATCCTATTAAGAATATTGCTATTCATGCACGAATAGGAAAACAACTATACAAAGGAGGTGTTGATTTAGATTCGTTTGAGCGCTGTTTGGATACGTCTAAACAAAAGCTATACTATAATGGAGATATTACCTCTGTAACAAAATTTAGAGAGCTACAAAGCCGTTTTCCGAAAATTGATCATTGGATGATTGGAAGAGGGTTAATTGCTGATCCCTTTTTACCAAGCATGATTAAAAATAACACTACTGAATATCCCAAAAACAGGTGGGATACTTTTAGTGAATTCCATGATAAAATTTATAAGGAATACGATGCAGCGCTTTCTGGACCAACACCTATTAAGATGAAAATGCTAGGCTTTTGGGAATTCTTTTCTCAATCATTTGACAATCCCCAAAAAACCTACAAGAAAATTAAAAAAGCTGGTAACCCAAGAACTTACCAAGTGGCAGTTAGTGAAATCTTAAAGACTGAAAGAAAGCTATAATAGACTTATTTCTACCCTTTTAAGTCTATTTCTTTTAAGTTTTCAATTCTGTTTCTTACTAAAAAATCATCAATAGATTCAAAGTGTTCTATGATACGTTGGTCTTTAAATTCAAATACTTTTTGTGACAAGCCTTGTAAGAAATCACGATCATGCGATACTAATATTAATGTTCCGTCAAAAGCTTGTAGCGCTTCTTTTAAAACATCTTTTGATTTTAAATCTAAGTGATTCGTAGGCTCATCCAATATCAATACATTCACCGGTTCTAACAATAATTTCACCATTGCCAAACGTGTTTTTTCTCCTCCTGACAGGTTCGCTACTTTTTTATCAATATCATCTCCTCCAAACATAAAACGTCCAAGAATATTTTTGATATTTGTACGTATATCTCCTTCAGCAACATCATCAACAGTTTGGAATACAGTTAAAGTTTCATCTAACAAGGCCGCTTGATTTTGTGCGAAATACCCAACTTTAACATTATGCCCTAAATCGCATTTTCCTTCATAATCAATCTGCCCCATTATCGCTTTAATCATTGTAGATTTCCCTTCCCCATTTCTACCAACAAAAGAAACCTTCTCGCCTCTTTCAATAGTCATATTTGCACCAGAAAACACTACATGATCACCATATGATTTTGATAAGTTTTCTGCTATTACTGGGTAATCCCCTGAACGCACTGCTGGAGGAAAACGCAATCGTAATGCAGATTTATCTACCTCATCAATTTCAATAATTTCCAATTTATCCAACATTCGTTCACGTGAAGTTACTTGATTTGTTTTAGAGAAAGTCCCTTTAAAACGATCAATAAATGCCTGATTATCTGCAATAAATCTTTGTTGTTCTTTATGGGCTTTTATTTGGTGTGATAAACGCTCTTTTCGTAATTGTAAGTAATGCGTATAATTAGCCTTATAATCGTATATTTTTCCCATTGTAACTTCAATGGTTCTATTGGTAATATTATCAATAAAAGCCTTGTCATGAGAAATAACTACAACTGCCTTCGCTTTATTTAATAGGAAATCCTCTAACCAAACAACCGACTCAATATCTACATGATTGGTAGGTTCATCTAATAAAATTAAATCTGGTTTTTGCAGTAATATTTTAACCAATTCAATACGCATACGCCAACCACCACTAAATTCACTTGTAGCTCTGGTAAAATCAGATTGCTTAAAACCAAGTCCTTTTAATCCTTTTTCAACCTCAGCCTCATAATTCACTTCTTCTAAAGCATAAAAAACCTCTCCAAGTTCTGAAACCTTTTCAATAATTTTCATGTACTCATCAGAATCGTAATCTGTACGGGTTTCCAACTGTTTATTTAGCGCATCCATTTCATCACGCATATCAAAAACATGCTTAAAGGCTTTTGATGCTTCTTCTACAACTGTACAGTCATCGTCCGTCAATAAATGTTGCGGTAAATATGCTATAACTGCATCTTTAGGATGACGTACATGACCTCGAGTTCCTTGTTGTACACCAGCTATGATTTTCATCATAGTAGATTTCCCCGCTCCATTCTTACCCATTAAGGCAATTTTGTCGTTCTCATTAATAACGAATGACACATCGCTAAATAGGGTATGTCCACTAAATTCTACTGCTAAATTATCTACTGAAATCATATCATTTATTTTAGGAATTACAAAACTACAGAATTGCTAGACATCAGCAAAAAGGAATCTAGTAACATTCCGTTTAAAATTGTATTTTTGTTATCAACTTCCTCGGGGTAAGCCGACGAGGTATGAATTAATATTATAATTTTTCGAACGAGGCAAGCCTCGGTGTATTAAACCCACTGGTGGGAATAAAATCAACAATAATGAGTATCATAGAAAAGAAATTACATACCCGTAGTAACTCAACTTGTGAGTTATGTACATCTGCAGAAAGCTTAAAAGTATATAACATTCCTCCTGTTCCAGAAAAAGAAGAAGAGTTGGATAAAAGTATTTTGGTTTGTAATACATGTCACTCACAAATTGAAGATCCTGAAGTAATGGATTCTAACCACTGGCGTTGTTTAAATGATAGTATGTGGAGTGAAACACCTGCTGTACAAGTTGTCGCTTGGAGAATGCTACACCGTTTAAAGAAATTTGGATGGAGTCAAGATTTATTAGACATGATGTATTTAGATGAAGAAATGGCCGAATGGGCTAACAAAATGGGGGATGGCGACGAAGAAGATGAGGATAAAATAATACACAAGGATGCTAATGGAAACATTTTAAGTAACGGTGACTCAGTTGTTTTAATTAAAGATTTAGTAGTTAAAGGAGCAAACTTTACAGCTAAACGTGGTGCACCTGTACACCGTATTTCTTTAGTTTGGGATAATGCTGAACAAATTGAAGGTAGAGTTGATGGACTACATATTGTAATCTTAACTCAGTACGTTAAAAAAACAAAAGAAGGAGGGCAATAAGTTCCTCTTCAAGGAAATCAAACCACTCAGGCGAGTGGTTTTTTTTGGAATAATTTCAACCAAATTCAGTACATGAAATATTTTTTACACATAGGGTATTACGGTGGTAATTATCATGGTTGGCAAAGCCAACCCAATGCTCCCACCGTACAAGGAACTATTGAAGAAAAATTAAAATGTATTTTTAAAACTGATATTACTGTTTTTGGTTGTGGTCGTACAGATGCTGGTGTTCATGCTAGTCAATACTTTTTAAACATTACTATTAAAGAAGCTTTTAATTTTGACTTAAAATTTCGCTTAAACAAGCATTTACCCAATGATATTGTGGTGTATGATATTATAGAAGTTGAAGAACGTCAACATGCTCGTTATGATGCCACCTCAAGAACATACGACTATTTTATTCATTTATATAAGGATCCTGTTTTAGGAAAATACAGCTCTTATTATGAATTGGAAAACCTAGATTTTGACGCTATGAAAAAAGCGGTAGCACTAATTCCACAATACAATAACTTTGAAGCGGTTTGTAAGCAACCTCACTTACACAATCACACCATTTGTCACGTTACACATGCAAAATTATTTGTAGATGCAACGGAACAACGTTTGCGTTTTACGATAACTGCAAATCGATTTTTAAGAGGTATGATACGTTTATTAGTCTCTTTTTTATTACGAGTTGGAACAGGAAAAATAACTTTAGAAACATTTAAAAAAATACTTGCTGAACAATTAAATATTCAAGATAAAAAACCTGCCTTTGCTAATGGATTATATTTATCTGGGGTTACGTATCCGTATATAAATGTAGCCATCCCTACTGATGTTTCTGCCTTACTAAAGAACGGCTTAAAATAATATTTTTATTATTTCCCTCACAAAACACTATTTAATAAACATCTTCATCGATTATTCTATATTTTTATCCTTTATGAGGTATTTATTAGGTTTATCACTGTGCATTTAATATAAAATAGATTAGGTTTGTTATCCCCAAATAAAATTTATTGAATACTAATCTTAAATATTACACGTTATAATATTTATATAACAATAAACTTTTATATGAAAGAATTTTTTAAATCTACGATAAGATCTTTGGGGTTTTCAATTGTTACACTTTTTACTTTAAATACTATTGTATTTATTTTAACTTTAAATGAGTATCAAATAGCTCAGGACTGGTCTTTCAAATTAGAAAAGGGAGTTTTCCTTATCAATAATGTTGCATCAGGATTTGAATTCGGAAAAATGGAAACTAACGGATTACTATTGATGCTTTTCTTTTTAGGGATTTTTATGAATTTTAAAAACCCAACCTTAAAATCTGAAAAAATACCAACTAGTGCATAGCGTTACTGATTATCATATTTAGAGAAACAAAAGGTTTTTTTAATCAAAATACTGACTTTGATAAATTGAGTATAATAAAAACAATAAAAAAACGCTTTACAACCGCGTGTAATAATAATGCGCCCTTTAGTGTTTAACCTAAAGTTAAATGCATTTTACAAAAAGCTCTTATTATTTTTACACTAACTGTTAAAAACAAAAAGGGGTCAACATATATGTTGAACCCTTTTTTAATAATTAAATATCGATTATTGATCGACTATAAGTCAAATTTAATTCCTTGCGCTAAAGGCAATTCATCAGAATAGTTAATTGTATTTGTTTGACGTCTCATATAAACTTTCCAAGCATCAGATCCAGACTCACGTCCACCACCTGTTTCTTTTTCTCCTCCAAAAGCACCGCCAATTTCAGCACCAGAAGTTCCGATGTTTACGTTAGCAATACCACAATCAGAACCTGCATAAGCTAAAAACTTTTCAGCTTCTTTAAGATCGTTTGTCATAATTGCTGAAGACAATCCCTGAACAACGCCATTCTGTAATTCGATTGCGTTTTCAACACCACCAGAATATTTCATTAAATATAAAATTGGCGCAAAAGTTTCATGCTGTACAATTTCATAATGGTTTTCTGCTTCTATAATAGCTGGTTTTACGTAGCATCCGCTTTCGTAACCTTCACCTTCTAAAACACCTCCTTCAACTAATACGTTTCCTCCTTCAGCTTTTGCTTTTTCAATAGCAGCTAAATATGCATTTACAGCATCATGATCGATTAATGGTCCGATATGATTTTTTTCATCTAAAGGATTACCAATAGTTAATTGTCCATAAGCACCAACAATAGCGTCTTTAACTGTATCATAAACAGATTCGTGGATAATTAATCTTCTTGTTGAAGTACAACGTTGTCCGGCAGTACCAACAGCACCAAATACCGCTCCTGGAACAACTACTTTTAAATCAGCAGTAGGAGTAATAATAATTGCATTGTTTCCTCCTAACTCTAATAACGATTTTCCGAAACGTTGAGCAACTGTAGCGCCAACAATTCTTCCCATACGAGTAGAACCTGTAGCAGAAATTAATGGAATTCTTTCATCAGTAGTCATCATTTCGCCTACTTTATAATCACCGTTAATGATACAAGAAATCCCTTCTGGTAAATTATTTTCTTTTAAAATTCCTGCAATAATATTTTGACATGCTACAGAACATAAAGGAGCTTTTTCAGAACCTTTCCACACACATACATCACCACAAATCCATGCTAAAGCTGTATTCCATGCCCAAACAGCTACTGGAAAATTAAATGCAGAGATAATTCCAACAACACCAATTGGGTGCCATTGTTCTCTCATTACGTGTTCTGGTCGCTCAGAAGGAATTGTTTGCCCGTTTAACTGACGTGATAAACCAACTGCAAAATCACAGATATCGATCATTTCTTGAACCTCACCGTAACCTTCTTGTAACGATTTACCCATTTCATAAGAAACTAATTTCCCTAAAGGCTCTTTCAGTTCTCTTAATTTATTACCAAACTGACGGACAATTTCTCCTCTTTGTGGAGCAGGCATTGTTCTAAACGTTTTATAAGCCGCTGTAGCAGCTTTCATTACTTTTTCATAATCTTCTTTGGTAGTTGTTTTTACTTTACCAATTAATTTTCCATCAACTGGTGAGAAGGATTCAATTACCTCTCCGCTAGAAAAATTATTAGAACCTGTTGAAGTCCCATCGTTTACAGCGCTTAACCCTAACTGAGCTAACGCTTTGTCCATTCCAAAATCTGTTGCTACTACTGACATATTTATAACTTTAATGAAGTTTTTTGTTAAAAAAATTATATGCAAAATTACACTTTTTTATTGAGATTTTAATCTTCTCCATTTTATTATAAAAAAACCATGGAAATTCAAATCCAATTTAGTACTTTTAATAGCTTTGGAAAAGTATTTTTCCAGGGTAAAAACAACTAACCAATACTTCTTTATTCTCATGACACTCAACAACGTATTCACGATTATTTTCGTTGCAGTAACATTACTTTCTTGTAAAAAAAAAGATACTAGAACCCCTCCTTCTACAAGTATTGAAACCCCAATACAAGTAAATGAATTTGCTATTGTCATTCATGGCGGAGCAGGATCTCAAACAAGAAAAAATATTACTCCTGAACTAGACTCTTTAATAAGAAGCAAATTAACCGAAGCCATAACAGTTGGACATCGCATTTTAAAAAACGGAGGCTCTAGCCTTGATGCAGTAGAAAAAACAATACATGTATTGGAAAATTCACCATTATTTAACGCAGGTAAAGGTGCCGTATACACAAATCAAGAAACCAATGAAATGGATGCTTCTATTATGAATGGAGCAAACCTAGACGCAGGAGCTGTTGCAGGTATAACAACTATAAAAAACCCTATTTCTGCTGCTAGAAAAGTAATGGAAAACTCTCCTCATGTATTATTGTCGGGTAAAGGAGCAAATCAATTTGCTGAAGAGCAAGGATTAGAAATCGTTGACCCCTCCTATTTTGCAACAGAGAAAAACCTACGATATCTAAGAAAAATAAAAACTCTGGAGAATAAAAAACTAACTGCTCTTTTAACTAAAAAATATCCTGATTACAAATTCGGAACGGTAGGATGTGTAGCTATAGACAAAAACGGAAACATTACTGCAGGAACATCTACTGGAGGGATGACTAATAAAAAATGGAATCGCATAGGTGATTCGCCAATTATTGGTGCAGGAACTTATGCTGATAACAATACTTGTGGGGTATCTTCAACCGGTCATGGCGAATATTTTATACGTGCCGCTGTTGCCCATGATATTTCTGCGCAAATTGAATATAAAAAAGTATCTCTGAAAGAAGCTGCTGAAAATGTGGTGCAACAAAAACTAGTCGCGTTAAAAGGCGATGGAGGAATTATTGCAATTGACAAATACGGGAATATTCAAATGGAGTTTAATACCCCAGGAATGTATAGAGCTTCCATAAATCAAAAAGGGGAGATTTATACCGGAATATATAAAGATGAATAGGCCTTTCAGAACTTTAAACTAACCAATAAAACTGTTTTAACCAATATGAAATTCACCAAATTACTAATCGTTATTTTAACATTAATAGCGTTTTCTTCTTGCAAAAAAAACACTACAGAAACACAAACCTCAAACAAAAATGATTTTAAAGATTTCATCGCAAATGTATCTTCTGGAATTATCTCTAAAAAAAGCGATGTCAGAATTGTTTTAGTACAACCGGTAGCAGAATGGTCAAACGATCTAGAATTAGATGACGCTTATTTTTCTGTTTCTCCTAAAGTGAAGGGAAAGTGGATTGCACTTAACAATCGCACTATTTCATTTCAACCGGAAACAGCTTTTAATCAAGATACTGAATATGTATTTAAGGTTCATTTGAATAAATTTCAAAAAACAGAAAAGGGTTTAACTGATTTCAGTTTTAAAGTGAAAACTATCAAACAGGATTTTATTGTTACTACCAACACCATGCAATCATACAATAGGGATTGGCAGTATTTGGTTGGTAACATTAAAGCTAGTGATGTATTGTTGCTAGAAGATGCTAAAAAATTAGTTTCTGCGACACAAGACGGATCACCATTAACGATAAAATTTGATACCGTTTTAGACAACTCTAAGTTTTTCACATTCACTATTGATAGTATCCAACGAAAGACAGATGATTCAGAAATCGAAATTTCTTACAACGGAAAACCTATAGGTGTTGACCAAAATTATAAATTTCCATACACAGTAATTGGTAAGAATAATTTTCAAGTAGTGGATGTCGCTGTTAGCAACGAGGATAAACAGTATTTAGAAATAAACTTTTCTGATCCACTACAAAAAAATCAAAATTTTAACGGCCTTGTAGACATCAAAGGAGCTAAAAAATTACAATATGTTGTTGATGGTAATGTCCTCAAAATTTTTACAAATACAACGCTAAAAGGGACAGTTGCAGTAGAAATATTTCAGGGAATAACAAGTACTGACGGATATAAACTCAAAAATGCTTTTAAACAGAATATTGCATTTGAGCAACAAAAGCCAGAATTAAAATTGCTGCAAAACGGTACCATTTTACCAACTTCTGACAATTTAAAATTCAATTTTGAAAGTGTCAATTTAAAAGCTGTAGATGTTACGGTATTCAAAATTTATCAAGATAACATCTTACAGTTCCTACAGAATAATGATTTAAAAGGGAACAACAACTTAAAGCAAGTAGCACGTCCAATTGCAAAAAAAACAATTAATCTGGAAAAGAAATCGGTGAGTAATTTAAGTAAATGGAATTCCTTTTCAGTTGATTTAAAACATATTATCGCTTCTGATCCTGGGGCAATTTATAGAGTACAATTATCATTTCTAAAAAAATACTCCTTGTACAAATGTGAAGGGGATTCAGGGTCTACCGAAACTGAAGAAACAATAGATTATGATAATGAAGATTTTGAAGACAGTAATTGGGATTATGGCGGGTATTATTATGGGGATGATTATAACTATAATTATAGGTGGAGAGAACGTGATAACCCATGTGATCATTCATACTACAGGAATAAAAAAGTAAGCGCTAATGTATTGGCCTCAAACTTAGGAGTAACAGTAAAAAAGGGAACTAATAAATCCTATTTTGTAGCTGTTAGCGATATCTTAACTACAGAACCCGTTCCTAATGCAACCATTACATTTTACAATTACCAACAACAAGAAATTGCTTCAAAAACTACTGATGAAAACGGACATGCATTTTATGACGCAGAGAAATCAGCATTTTTTGCATTGGTGAGTAAAAACAAGCAAACCACCTATGTGAAATTGAATGATGGAAATGCGTTATCCATGAGTAAATACGATGTTTCTGGAGTACGTTTAAAGAAAGGACTGAAAGGATTCATTTATGGAGAGCGCGGAGTTTGGAGACCTGGAGATACTTTGTTTTTATCATTTATGCTTAACGATAAGGCAAACAAATTACCTGTTGGACATCCTGTTAAATTTGAATTATCAGATCCGAAAGGAACTATTACGCATCGAGAAGTTAGTACTGAAGGGCTAAATAATTTTTACCGTTTTACCATTCCTACGGATGCTAATGCAACTACTGGAAACTGGACTGCTAAAATAAATGTTGGAGGGGCACAGTTTAGTAAACGCATTAAAATAGAAACCATTAAGCCAAATAGACTAAAAATAAAGGCTGGTTTTGATGCTGAGATGATTACATCTGCAAATCCTATTGAAGGAACAATTGAGGCTTTGTGGCTACATGGTGCCATTGCTAAAAACTTAAAAGCAGATGTGAATGTGAAATTTCATCAGCAAGCCACAAAATTCAAAAACTTTTCAGACTATGTTTTTGATGATCCTGCAAGACGTTTTAACTCTGAAGAACAAATTGTTTTTGAGGGAAGAGTTGATGAGCAAGGAAAAGCTTCGTTCAATTTTAAACCAGAGTTGAAAAGCAAATCACCAGGGATGTTAAAAGCTTCTTTCATTACAAAAGTATATGAAAATGGTGGTGACTTTAGTACTGATGTATTTAGCAAAACCTATTCTCCATACACTTCTTATGTTGGATTAAGTGTCCCCAAAGGAGATCGCTCAAGAAACATGCTACTAACCGATACACAACATCGGTTTGATGTAGCAACGGTTGACGAAAAAGGGAAACCTATAGCCGTAAGTGACTTGGAAGTTAAAATCTATAAGGTCAATAATAGTTGGTGGTGGAATTCTTCTAATAATAATTTATCACAATATAACGGTAACACCTACCGTGAAACAGTATTCGTTAAAAAAATTGCTACAAAATCTAATGGAAAAGCCTCTTTTAATTTTGAATTGAAATATCCTGATTGGGGGCGATTTTTAGTACGTGTTGTAAATAAGAAAAGTGGACATGCTACAGGAAAAACAATATTTGTAGATTGGCCAGGGTGGGCAGGAAAAGCTAGAAAAGGAAATCCTAATGAAGCTACAATGTTGGTTTTTAAAGCAGATAAAAACACCTATGATGTAGGTGAAACTGCTCACGTAACATTTCCTTCTGGAGGAAATGGTACAGCATTAGTAACTATTGAAAACGGTACAGAAGTATTAGAATCGCATTGGGTAAAAACCACAAAAGGAGACACTAAATTTAGTTTTGACATTACTCCTGAAATGGCACCAAATGTCTATATTAATATTGCATCCATTCAAAAACATGCCAATACTGCTAATGATTTACCCATACGAACTTATGGGGTTACAGGGATTACTGTAGAAAACCCAACTACTCGCTTGTATCCAGAAATTTCAATGCCAAATGTATTACAGCCTGAACAAAATATTACTGTAAAGGTGAATGAGAAAAACGGTAAACCTATGACCTACTCCATCGCTATTGTAGATGAAGGCTTATTGGATTTAACACGATTTAAAACTCCTAACCCTTGGGGTACTTTCTATGCTAAAGAAGCATTAGGAGTAAAAACATGGGATATTTATGATGATGTTATAGGTGCTTATGGTGGACGTATCAATCAAGTTTTTAGTATTGGTGGAGATGGAATGGCCGCAGGAAGCAAAAACAAAAAAGCAAACCGATTTAAGCCCGTTGTAGTTTACTTAGGTCCGTTTGAAATTGGAAAAAACCAATCAAAAACACATCAAGTAAAAATTCCTAAATACATAGGATCCGTACGTACCATGGTGGTTGCTCATAATCCTGAAACAGAAGCCTATGGAAATACTGAAAAAACTACTCCAGTTCGCAAACCCTTAATGGTATTAGCGTCTTTACCTAGAAAAGTTACTCCAGGTGAAAAAGTTCGTTTGCCAATTACTGTTTTTGCGATGGAGAAAAAGATAAAAAGTGTTAGTGTAAAACTAAAACAGAATAACATCTTTAAAGTGTTGGGAAGTAACACACAAAACGTTTCGTTCAGTCAGCCAGATGAAAAAATGGTGTATTTTGACATTGAAGTACTTAAAAACGGATTGGGAACTTTAGAAATTATAGCCTCAGGAAATGGAGAAAAAGCGTCCTATGAAGTAGAAATTGATGCTGTAAACCCAAATCCAGAAACTACCGAAACACTAGATGTAATCCTAGAACCTAATAGTACTAAAACAATTAATTTTGAAACTTTTGGAGTAACTGGGACAAATGGAGCTATGATAGAACTATCCTCTTTACCGTCAATGGATTTTAATTCTAGATTGCAATATTTAATTCGATATCCACATGGATGTGTTGAACAAACGACTTCTAGTGTATTTCCACAATTATTTTTAAATGACATCTTTGATTTAAGTACCAAAAAGAAACAACAGATTCAAAAAAACATACAACGTGGGATTGATCGATTGGCACATTTTCAAACAACAAGCGGTGGTTTTTCATATTGGCAAGGAGGAAGAAGTATAAATGATTGGAGCACAAGTTATGCAGGTCATTTTTTACTAGAAGCCGAGAAAAAAGGTTTTGTACTACCTATTTCGTTCAAAGCAAAATGGTTGAGCTATCAGAAGCAAGTTTCCAAAAGCTGGCGTTTTAGTCAAACCCATCATAGAAATGGACTGGCTCAAGCGTATAGACTATACACCTTAGCATTAGCAAACAATGCTGATTTATCATCTATGAACCGATTACGAGAAACAAGAAACATTACCAATGAAGCTAAATACCGTTTGGCAGCTGCCTATGCATTAATAGGTCAAAAAAATGCTGCAAAAGAACTCGTAAATAGTACTCCATTTGTGTTTAATACACAAAAATACAACTACTATACCTACGGTTCTACCGATAGGAATAAAGCAATGGCCCTAGAAACCTATGTGCTATTAAAAGAACATATTAAAGCAAAAGATCTTGGAAAGCACATTGCTAAAAATTTATCAAACAGCAAGTATATGAGTACGCAAACTACAGCATACAGTTTGTTGGCAATGGCTAAATACGCTGCTTTTATTGGAGGAAAAGGAATTTCAGTGAGTTATACCACTAACGGTAAAAATAACACTGCAGTTAGCACTTCTAAAACTTTAGCAAGTAGAGTTATTACCGTTACTAACGGAGGGAATAGTATTGAACTTAAAAATAATAAAAATAATACTATTTATGCTAGAGTATTAAACAAAGGAATCTTGCCTGTTGGTCAGGAAAAAATAGCACAACGTAATTTAACGGCTACCGTTTCCTATAAAACTAAAAACGGGAAATTGCTAGATGTTTCTAAAGTAAGTCAAGGAACCGATTTTATAGCTGAGGTTACCATTTCTAATCATAAAAATGAAGATGTAAAAGATGTAGCACTTTCTGTGATTTTCCCCTCTGGATGGGAAATTGTAAATACACGTTTTACAGATTTTGGTGCTTTTAACAATAACAGTGTTGATCATGAAGATATTAGAGATGATCGTTCTAATTTTTATTTCGATTTAAAATCTCGTGAAACAAAAACAGTTCGCGTTTTATTAAACGCATCCTATTTAGGGAGCTATTATTTATCAGGAGTACAATGTGAAGCCATGTATGATGATGATTATTTTGTTCGTACAAAAGGACAATGGGTTGAGGTAATTAAGTAAAAACAACTCCGTACTGCGTCCACCTCTCCTTAAAAAGGAGAGGTGGCTTAGCCTTTTGAAGGATAGCATAAGCAGCTATTCCCTCCCTTAATAAGGGAAAATATCACAAAGTGATGGATGGGTTCTATAGCATAAGTATCAAAGTAAACATGAAAAAAAGAAATGTCCATAACAGAAAACACTTGCTTTATTTTAGAAAATCCCTGAGAAGTAACTCAACATCAGCAGAGGAAATCTTTAAAAGGAAAACAAATTGAAGGGC
This sequence comes from Flavobacteriaceae bacterium, assembly GCA_013214625.1. Taxonomy (GTDB): domain Bacteria; phylum Bacteroidota; class Bacteroidia; order Flavobacteriales; family Flavobacteriaceae. The sequence continues at coordinate 4,102 of JABSPO010000031.1, read as the reverse complement.
TGAAATTTAGAAGACAACATAGTATCGAGAATTATATTGTTGATTTTTATTGTCCGAAGCTTAAATTAATAATAGAATTAGATGGAGAATACCATAAAAACATTGTGCAAGAAAACAAAGATTATCAACGTACAGAACGACTAGAGGACTTAGAGTTTGTTATTATTCGATTTGAAAACAAAGTAGTTTTTGAAAATAATCAAATGATTATAAATCCCATTCTAGATATTAAGAATTTACAATAAACGAACCGAACATTTACAGACGATTTATAAATGCAAGACACAAAATCATACTACGCAGTAATATTCACTTCCAAACAACAAGAAGATGAAAGTGGTTACCAAAAAATGGCTGATCAAATGGAAACATTAGCCAAACAACAGCCTGGATATATCGGTATCGAATCTGCTAAAGAAGCCATTGGAATTACTGTTTCGTATTGGGAAAGCTTAGCCGCTATAAAAAACTGGAAAGAAAACGCAGCACATCTTTTTTCCCAAGAAAAAGGAAAATCCGATTGGTACTCTTGGTACAAAGTTAGGATATGCAAAGTAGAACGTGAATATGAATTTGGTAATACTAACTTATAATGATTTTTGAAACAGAACGATTAACCGTACGAATACTTATCTCTCAAGATGCTGATCCTTTTTTTGATATGATGAGTAACCCAAATGTCATGGATCCGATACCAAGACCAGTGATGAAAAGAGCTGAAAGTGATGCTTTTTTAGATAAATTAATTTCAGCTAAAGCAGACAGTTCGTATAAAAATGTATGGGCTATTGTTGAAAAAAAAAGCAATTTCTTTATTGGTTTATGTGCTTACTTGAAAAATGATGAAAACAACGATGAAATTGGCTATCGTTTGCGCGAACAATTTTGGAGAATTGGTTATGGAACAGAAAAACAAAAGGGCTAATCAATTATGGTTTTTCAGAAAAAGGATGCACTAAAATAACTGCCGATGTGTATGTTGAAAATATTGGTTCTACTAAAATATTAGACAAGTTTATGATTCCCATCAAAGACTTTTATAATAACGAAGATAAATGTATGGATAGACGTTATGAGGTACTTAAAGAAGATTGGATAAAATAAATTCAATCTATTTCATCCACTCTGGAAGAATACCCGGACTCAAATCAAACACATAACTTCCCCAGTAATACATCATAAAAGTAATCACTATTATCCCTATACAATTCAGTATAAACCCTGGCAATAACATCTGTTTTATTTTTAACTGATTTGACCCAAAAATAATTGCATTTGGTGCAGTTGCTACAGGCAGCATAAACGCCAAAGAGGCTGCCATTGTTAATGGAATCATTAAATACAATGGATGTACTTGTAATGAGGTTGACAGTGCAATACTCAAAGGCAATAATGCCTGAGTTGTAGCAACATTAGACGTGAACTCTGTTAAAAAAGCCATCAATACAGCACAACCTAAAATAATCACTAATATTGGACTTCCTGATAATACTGTTAACTTTTCTCCAATCCATTCTGATAAACCAGATGTTTGAAATCCTTTTGCTAAAGCAAATCCACCTCCAAACAACAATACAATTCCCCAAGGCAACTTAACTGCTGTTTTCCAATCCATTAAATACTTTTTAGCATTATTTTTAGATGGAATTATAAATAATAATATCGTAATAAAAATAGCCACTACAGCGTCAACAATATAACTAGGTTGCGCAAATAAATTTCGCCACCCTGGTATTTTAAAATCCCCGATGACGATATCAGCTCTAAAAATAAGCAGTACTACAAACAATGCAAATAAGACCAATATCATTGTTTGTTCATACGTCCGTTTTCCTAATGCTTTATAGTTTTCTTCAAAAAAGGAAGGTTGAATTGGCTTGATATTTTTACCTGGCCTAAACAAAAAATACAACACTATTACAGCGGAAATAAACAATACTACAGTAATTGGGAGTGCAAAAAACAACCAATTAGCAAACGTAATTTCTGGTGCATCAGGATATGCGTTAGAAAATGTTTTAATAAATACCAAATTCGGAGGGGTTCCTATTAGGGTGCTAATCCCACCAATAGAGCATGAATAGGCCACACCAAGTAGTAACGCAATTTTAAACTTACCCATTTCCTTTTTCGAATACAATGCTTCTAGTTCATCTATTACAGAAAGGACTAATGGCAACATTAGTAAAGTAGTTGCTGTATTAGAAATCCACATCGATAAAAAAGCTGAGATAGCCATAAAGCCTACTAATACTGAAAATAATCCTTTTCCAAAAAATAACAAAGTACGTAATGCAATTCTTCTATGAACATCCCATTTTTCAATCGCTAAAGCAATGATGAAACCACCTATGAATAAAAAAATAATATCGTTTACATAACTCGCCGAAACTACTTTACCACTCGAAATACCTGTTAAAGGAAACAATACTAAAGGCAACAATGACGCTATTGCAATTGGAACTGCCTCTGTTATCCACCAACCTGCCATCCAAATAGCAACTCCCAACATTTTCCCTATTAACGGATTTTCTTCACTTGGATTCAATACTGTAGAAAATAACATGAAAACTATAGGGAATAGTACTTGAGAAATACGTTGCACTGTTGATTTTTTCATGACAAATAACTACTAGATATTGAATGCTAAAAATAGACAATTAATAACAACTTTAATTGTATTTTTATCCACCTATAATCTATCTAAGTGTTATTGCTAATTTGCAACTTACACACTTGAGTATAGTATCTTGAATACTAACTTCAAATTGCTAATGAACTTAATATTCTATTTAAAAAAACATAAAATTAAATCAACCTTATTTATTATTGGGTTAATTTTCTATGCTTTTTGCTTACCTAAAAAATTATTCAACTCCCCAACAGCAACAGTAATAGAGAGTAATGAAGGGAATTTACTAGGCGCACAAATTGCAAGTGACGGACAATGGCGATTTCCAAAAAGTGATTCTGTTCCTACAAAATTTAAACACTGTATAGTACAGTTTGAAGACGCATATTTTTATCAGCATCCTGGTTTTAACCCAATCTCAATTTTTAAAGCGTTAAAATCCAATATTAACAAAGGATCTGTAGTTCGTGGAGGGAGTACTATTACACAACAAGTTATCCGATTATCTAGGAATGGGAAATCAAGAACTTATTTTGAAAAATTAATAGAACTCATTCTAGCAACACGATTAGAAATTAGCACATCAAAGGAAGAGATTTTAAACTATTATGCTTCCAACGCTCCTTTCGGAGGAAATGTAGTCGGTATTGATGTGGCGTCATGGCGCTATTTCGGGGTTCAACCGTATCAATTATCATGGGCAGAAAGTGCTACTTTAGCAGTACTTCCTAATGCGCCTAGCTTAATATATCCCGGTAAAAATCAACAGAAATTATTCAACAAAAGAAATCGCTTATTGAATAAATTATGTCAACAAAAAATAATTGACACCATCACCTATCAGTTAGCGATACAAGAAACACTCCCACAAAAACCATTTCCACTACCTCAAATAGCGCCTCATTTATTACAAAAAATAGCAAAATCGAATAAAGGAGAACGTATAAAAACATCTGTTAAATACAACACTCAAGAAAGTATAAACAATATTGTTAAACAACATCATGCCATCTTAAAACAAAATGAAGTACATAATATGGCGGTTTTGGTATTAGATATAAAAACTAAAAAAGTATTGAGTTATGTTGGAAACACTCCGACCTCAAAAGAAAATCAAAAAGACGTCAATATTATTGATGCTCCAAGAAGTACGGGGAGTGTTTTAAAGCCATTATTATATATGGCAATGCTTGATAAAGGAGAATTATTGCAGGATACATTAGTTCCAGATATTCCCACAACTATAGCCGATTACAAACCTGAAAATTTTAATTTACAATATACAGGTGCCGTGCCAGCTAAAAAAGCGTTAGCGAAATCATTAAATATCCCAGCCGTACGAATGCTACATCAATATGGTTTACATCGCTTTTATAATGAATTAGGGAAATTTAAATTAAAACACATCAATAAAGGGGCTGATCATTACGGACTATCGTTAATTCTTGGTGGTGCAGAAAGCAGTCTTTG
>JABSPO010000309.1 GCA_013214625.1 Flavobacteriaceae bacterium | reverse complement strand
CACGAGAGCTATTTGGTTTTTGTGTTTGTAGTAAGTTAATCGGTTGCCATTGCAAATGACAACCTGCGTTTTAATTTGTTTTGATGTTGAATAACGGTAAGAATGATAGTTTCCATTACCCTCGCACCTTGCCATTTGAGCCCCGATGGTGCGGATTTATAAATTTAAAAAAATTCAAGTGATAGCGCGGAAATGTTTTCCGTGCCGAGTAAGAGTAAGGAATAACAAGTAAAGCAGTCTGTAATAGGGCTGCTTTTTTGCTTTTAGTATCAGTTATTCTACTCGTTAGTATAAACATGTGTTATATGCGCTTATAATAGTTGTGGGAGAGTGTTTTAAAAACAGTATATTTGCAAATTAATAGTAACCTTAAAAATTAGTATAGCATGCAACTGTACAATAAGTTAAGCGCTGCTGAACGCGCGCAATTGATTGATGAAGCTGGTAAAGACCGCTTGACAATATCGTTCTATCAATATTTCAAGATAGAAAATCCACAATTATTTAGAGATAAGCTTTTTGCTGAATGGGATGCCTTAGAGGTATTGGGTAGAACCTATGTTTCTTACGAGGGGATTAACGCTCAAATGTCAGTTCCTGCTGAAAACTTCTTAAAATTAAAAGAACAGTTAGATGCGATATCTTTTTTAAAAGATATTCGGTTGAATGTAGCTGTGGAGCAAGACAATAAATCTTTCTTGAAACTAAAAGTAAAAGTTAGAGATAAAATTGTGGCTGACGGATTAAACGATGAAACATTTGATGTTACTGATAAAGGAGTGCATTTAAACGCGGAAGACTTTAATGAAATGTTGGCAGATCCGAATACGATTTGTGTTGATATGCGCAACCATTACGAAAGTGAGATAGGTCATTTTCAGGGGGCGATTACTCCAGATGTGGATACATTTAGAGATTCATTAGATGTTATTGAAGAAGATTTAAAAGATCATAAGGAAGATAAAAATCTATTGATGTATTGTACTGGAGGGATCCGTTGTGAAAAAGCCAGTGCGTATTACAAGCATAAAGGGTTTAAGAATGTATATCAGTTAGAAGGCGGAATTATAGAGTATACACGTCAGGTAAAGGATGAAGGGGTAGAGAATAAGTTTATCGGGAAGAATTTTGTGTTTGATCACAGAAGAGCGGAACGTATTACGGATGATGTAGTGTCTAACTGTCATCAATGTGGTGAACCAGCTGATGTTCATGTAAATTGCGAAAATCAAGCTTGTCACTTATTATTTATTCAATGTCCTTCATGTACTGAAAAAATGGAAACATGTTGTTCTGAGAAATGTAAAGCTATTGCAGCATTGCCATTTGAAGAACAAAAAGAGTTGCGTAAAGGAACGCATAACAGTAATAAGATATTCAAAAAAGGAAGATCGGAAGTTTTGAAGTATAAAAAATAGCTGAAATCATTATAGTAAAAAAGCGTTGTGAAGTAATTCACAACGCTTTTTTGTTTTCTTTAGTTTAGTTGTGTAATTACTGAAAACAGTAAAATGGCTGCCTGAAAAGTTATAAAACGTCATTCTGAATTTATTTCAGAATTTCATTGACTAATTAGTCGTGACGATGAGAAACTGAAACGAGTTCAGTTTGACGAAAAGTTAGCTTTCAGATAGATTTTTTTTTAATCCTTCCACTTAATATTACATCCAATACTTGGTTTTTGATTTGTATTTATTGGAGTATTGCTTAATAAGTTATCTAAAGCTTTTCGCATATCTTCACCAGTTAAAGGGATGTCGTTTCCAGGTCGTGAGTTGTCCAATTGTCCTCTGTAAATTAGTTCAAGATTCTTGTCAAAAATATAAAAATCAGGAGTACAAGCGGCGTTATATGCTTTTGCAACTTCTTGTGTTTTATCATATAAATACGGAAAAGGGTAATGGGTATCTATTGCATGTTGGCGCATTAATTCTGGTCCGTCTTGTGGGTAATTAATCGCGTCATTACTACTTATGGCAATAAAATTAATTCCTTTTTTGTAATATTCATTTGCTAATTTAACGAGCTCTGGATTTATGTGAATTACAAACGGACAATGATTGCAGATAAACATAATAACTGTTGCCTTGTCTCCTTTAAGTTGATTCAAATGAAGTGTGTTGTTGCTTTTTGTATCCAGTAAAGTGAAGTCTGGTGCTTTTGTTTTTAAAGCCAACATATTTGAGGGTGTTCTTGCCATGATTAAGTATCTTTATGCAATAAAGGTATAATAAAATATGGAAATTACTTGGGCTGATTTTGAAAAAGTAGATATACGAGTTGGAACAATTCTTTTAGCTGAAGTTTTTGAAAAAGCAAGAAACCCTTCTTATAAATTAGAAATAGACTTTGGTGAGTTGGGAGTATT
>JABSPO010000308.1 GCA_013214625.1 Flavobacteriaceae bacterium | reverse complement strand
AATTACAGTAAACAATGTATTACCAGGCGCTACCGGTACGGAACGTTTGAATGAAATCATCAATAATAAAGCTACAAAAACTGGAAAGTCATTCGATGAAGTTTCTGCTGCAATGAAATCACAAGTACCAGCAAATCGTTTTGCTAAACCTGAAGAAATTGCTAATGCAGTTGCTTTTTTAGCTTCAGAAGCTGCTTCATACATCAACGGAATTAACGTTCCTGTTGATGGGGGAAGAACAAAAAGTTTATAATGCAACCATGCTAATTTGATACTCGTTAAAAAATTGAGTATATTATATATATAAAAACTACCCAATAATACGCTATGAAAAGAAAACTTCGCATAAACGGCCATTCACATTTACTTCCATATCCTGAGGAAATCCCTGCATTTATGAAGGAGAAAGAAATTTTCTGGGTTGATGACGAACGTAAATACATGTTACAAAAAGGATGGAAACGTCCTGTAACTGATTCTAGTTTTTTCTTAAATGAGAAGCTAGAATGGATGGAGAAAAACAAGATAGACCATGCTGTAGTTTTGAATCTTTCTCAATTATACGGTAACGGTTTGCGTATTGAAGATATGAAACACGCCTTACGTTTTCAGAACGACTTTAATGCAAAGGTACAACATGATAATCCTAGCAAATTTACTTGTGGGTTTGTGGTTCACCCCGGTTTTATAAACGGTGCATTGTGGGAAATTGAACGTTGCGTAGAGGAGTTAGGAATGAAAGTATTGTGTTTACCAACGCACTACATGGATTCTATCGGTCAATGGCGTTGTATTTTTGATGAAGAAAATGACCCTATTTTTGAACTAGCCAATAAATATAAATTAGCGATTGAAGTACATCCCTATGACGGTGACAAAATGATTAAGCTAGCAAATACCGCTTGGCGTTTTCATTTAGTTTGGATGTTAGCACAATGTGGTGACGCTTATCATTTCTATACTTTAAACGGAATGCAAGAACGCTATCCTAATATCAGAACTTGTTTTGCTCACGGAGGACAATTAGCACAAATGAATTTAGGGAGAAGGATTCAAGGATTTGATGGAAGACCTGATTTATTTAAAGGTAAAACACACCCAAGAAAGGCCGTTGGACATAAAAATATTTATTTTGACACCTTAGTACATGATACCGATTCGTTGAAACTAACTTTTGAGCGACAAGGAAGTAAACAGGTTATTATGGGCTTAGATGATCCTTATCCGTTAGGGGAAATGGAAAGTGAAGCACAATCTTCTTACCCAGGTAAAATTTTAGACCTTGCTATAGAGCGAAATCTTATCAATGAAAAAGAGTTTGATGACATCTGGGAAAACAACGTTTTAAACTGGCTATTTGGTGAAGATGAAAAAGCTAAAGAAGAACTAGTTAAAAAAATATTAGCAGGGTATAAATAAATCGCTGCTTTAGATAAAAGAAATTTGAATACACCCAAGACCTTACATTTATTATATATTTGTGAGGTCTTTTTAATTATAACACATTTATGCATTTCATCACTCAAGAATTAGACGATTACGTAGTAGCACATTCTCAAAAAGAGCCTGAGTTATTACAACAACTCACTCGTGAAACCTACCAGAAAATTTTACAACCTCGTATGTTAAGCGGCCATTACCAAGGAAGGGTTTTGAGTATGATCTCTAAATTAGTCAATCCTAAAACAATATTAGAAATAGGAACTTATACAGGCTATTCTGCAATAAGTTTAGCTGAAGGAATGCAAAAAAATGGGCAATTACACACTATTGATGTAAATGAAGAATTAGTTGATTTTCAACGAAAATACTTTGATAAGTCTGGATACGGTAATCAGATACACCAACACTTAGGAAGCGCCATTGATATCATACCAACCATAGATACTAAATTTGATTTGGTGTTCATAGATGCTGACAAACCAAATTATGTAAACTACTTCAATATCATCATTGGGAAAATGAATCCTGGAGGAATTATCCTTTCTGATAATGTATTATGGAGTGGAAAAGTATTAGAAGCATTACAAGTAAAAGACGAATCTACAAAAGTGTTACTGGAATACAATAAACTGTTAAATGAAGATGCTAGAATAGAAACCGTGTTATTACCAATTCGTGATGGACTCACAATCAGTAGAGTTTTGTAAAACGATTGTAATTTAGGCTGTACAACTATTGATGATAGTATTGGGTATAGTGATAATGGAAATAAAGTTACTATTTGTCATATCCCACCTGGCAACCTTGAAAACAATTATTCAATTAGTGTCTTAAACGTGCATTTATCAAATGGAGACACCATAGGAGATTGTGGCGGAGAGAATCGAAACATCTACTATACTACATTCCACAATCATGCTGAAGAAACAACTAACCCAAC
>JABSPO010000307.1 GCA_013214625.1 Flavobacteriaceae bacterium | reverse complement strand
ACATTAAGCTCATATCTGTCACCGAAGCGGTATTCCAAGTACTGATGTCTCCGTTAAAAGCAATAGCATCATGAAACATATATCTCATATTAGTAACTGCAGCGGTATTCCAACTACTGATGTCTTGATTAAAAGCAGATGCGCTACGAAACATTCTACCCATATTAGTTACAGAAGCTGTATTCCAAGTACTAATATTTTGATTAAAAGCAGTAGCTCCTTGAAACATCCGATTCATATTAGTAACTGCACTGGTATTCCAACTACTAATGTCTCCGTTAAAAACTAGAGCATAATAAAACATCTGATTCATATCAGTAACCGAAGCGGTATTCCAACTACTGATATCTTCATTAAAAGCGTTTGCCCTAGCAAACATATAGCTCATATCTGTCACCCCTGATAAATCAGGTGCATCTATAGCATTACTAACTAAGTTATTTGCTCCATGAAAAGCACTTCCCATTGATGTCCAAGAACCTGTACCCCATTGGTCTATAGAAATAATTTTTGATCTATCTCCTGTAATGTTGAAATAGATTCGAGGAAAAGTTCCCTGTATTCTAATAGTATAGGTTCCTGATGCTCCAAAATCATGGGTCACATCTCCAGTAAGTCCAAACTCATCAAAAGTACCATCGTTATCCCAATCTACATCGTAGTTATAAGTCTCTCCTGAATAAGTAGGAATGGTAATAGAGGTAGAATTTGAGGGGCCTGTGTTATCTGTTTTCCAGGTGGTAATAAACTCATCTTGAGAATAGGTATTAGAAATAAAAATGAAAAATAAGAATAATAGTAATTTTGTTTTCATGATTTTTAAGTTAGTTTGTCGCAAATTTAGTTATCTAAAATAGATTTCCACCTAGCCATAACTGGGTATTTTTACTCACTATTTATAGTGGTGTTTAATGTTTTTACTTTCAATAGTTTAAGATTTTATAACACCTTTCAACCTCAGCATCTCCTCACTAACTTTACTCTTCACCACCTTAGCATAATGTTCCTGTGTAACTGTAATTTTACTATGCCCTAATAACTCTGAAACAACCTCCATAGACACCCCATTAGAGAGTAATACAGTAGTTGCAAAGGTTTTTCTGGCAATATGATGAGTTAGCTTCTTTTCAATCCCTACAAGCTCTGCAATTTCCTTCAAATAAGAGTTGAATTTCTGATTAGAAATACTTGGTAATACAACATCAGAATCAACTTGTTTGTACTTATTTAAGATAACTTCAGCTTGCGGTAGTAATGGAACTGCTAATGGTTGATTAGTTTTCTTTCTAGATATGTTAATCCATAAATTACCATCAAATCCTTTGGAGATATGTTTTGCTCTTAAACTGTCCATTTCTTGATATGCTAATCCTGTATAACAGCAGAATACAAACATATCTTTTACTTGTTGCAATCTCTTTTGAGTGAATTGATGATTCATTAATTTCTTCAACTCTTCATCTGTTAAATACACAATAACCCCTTTGTATTTCTTGTTCTTATACAAGCTAAAAGGATTCTTCTGTAAGTAGTTTTCATCAATAGCAAATTGGATTATCTTCTTAACCCTCTGCATACTTCTGTAAATGGTAGCTTGCCTTAGTTTCTTTTCAGTTTTCCAATAGAACTCCAAGTCTTTAATAAACTTCAAATCCAATTGCTTTAACTTCACATCAGACTTCTTATACTTGCTTTTAATGAACTCTGCCACCTTTCTTCTACTTTCTACATACCTACTCCATGAAAGTTTGTTAAAGTCTACCCCTATGAGCTTTTTCATCTTCTCATTATGCAAGTCATAAGCTCCAAGAATGGTTATTTCATCCTTGGTATCCTCTCCCATAAACTTTTTATAGATATCATCTACATCAAAGTCATTTGGTAAAACCTGTAGCATTAAAAAAGCCTCATTAATCTTTTGACTAATAAGGCTTAATTGCATATTGATAATCTTGTTTTCTGCATTGGGTGGTTTAGTTACTTGCTGTTTATTATTCCAATGGTCTGGGTTAATAAAGATCCCTGTTGAAAATTGTTTTCTAGTTTTAAGAAAAGTCAACCTACACTTTATAGGACACTTCCCTTTTTGATTTGTTTTCACTTTATCTAAGTAAAAAAGTACTCTAAGTTTATATATGTTCATGATTTTTAATTTTTGGGGTACCTGAAGATAATATGGGATACCCAGTTGTGTACCCAAATAGGCATACTTTACTTAAATAATTGAATTGAAGAAGTTATTAGGTAGCACCCTAAAAAGCTTGTGAAGTACTACAAATGGTATAAAACAAAAAAGACCTACTGTTTCCAGTAAGTCTTTAAGTGAGCCCTGCAGGATTCGAACCTGCGACCGCCTCCTTAGAAGGGAGGTGCTCTATCCAGCT
>JABSPO010000306.1 GCA_013214625.1 Flavobacteriaceae bacterium | reverse complement strand
GAATTTAGAGCTACATCAGATTCTATTATTTTTTGAATATGCACTTCTGAAATTATCGAATCACTCGTGTTTTTCAGCATATAGAAACCTTCAACCGTATAATCTCTGGACTTAGGATACAGTTCAACGGTTAAATTCACAGCAATAATTTTTGGTTGCGGGAAGTATTCAAACTTCTTTAATGTTTTTTCATAAGCGACTCTAAATTCAGTTTTTTCGGAATTGGTCCAATAAGTATTTAATATATTGGTATTGTAAAATATATAGCCACCAAGGAGTATAAAAATGACACCCATCGAAGCTCCTAATTTCATAATTGAATTGCTTATTCGATATTTACTCGCTTTCAATCGTTTTATAAGATTCGTTTCTGTTCCTCTAACGGAAACTATAGAAGCGACAATTAACATAAGAATTCCAAAGGTTAACCAATAGGATTTTATGATTAGATATGGAGTCATAAAATGACCGTATCCATTCATATTTGAGTACGTGCCTAAAGAACTCCCGCCAAATAAATAAAGGGCGTGATCATATCCGAATGCGCCAATGACAGTTATTAAGATAAATATAACCAACACAATAAAAATCCCAATAAACTTATTGTTGGTTAGCACCTGTACAAAGAATGCTATGAAAGTGTACAATATTAAAAATGGAAGTATTTCAAGGAAAAAACCATTAAAATATACTTGAAATTCAAAATTGTAATACCCGTTCATTGTTTGAAATATGACCCCTGAAAGAATCAGTGAAATCATAAGCACGATATAAATGCCAATAAGGCCTGTAAATTTCCCGGCGAGATTTAGAAAATTAGACATCGATGTAGCATCATAAATCAAGTTTAAATCGACGCTTCTTTCTTTCCAAATGAGTTCTCCGGAATAAAACACCAAAATAATGAGGAAAAAGTACATGGAGGACTCCTGAAGTTCTTCAACAATAAAATAGGTTGCAGGAAAACTATCAACTCCATAGACTGTTCCCAAGTTCACCGAATTGATTAAAATAATGATCATACCACAAATAACAATCGCCCAAAATGAAGGTTGCTTACATACACTGACGAAATAAAACCAAGAGAAATGTCTTAATTCATTCCACTTCGACTTCAAGCCATGTGCTGTTTTAAACTCAGGGATTTCAATATTGGATCCATTATTCGATTGAATGTCGAAAGGCTGTGCTTTTTTCTTGAATCGTCGCTTATCTTTTACTACGGTAAAACTGAATTTCATATACCCAAAAAATAATATTACAATTCCAAATAACACCCAAAATAACTTATTTAAAAGTAGTACTCCACTAAACGGGATGGCTTGTACATTGCGTTCTGCAACTGTCCATGACTCGGTAATCGAGGTTAATGTGGTTAAAGAAAAGGGATCGAAAAGTGCTTGTGCAAAATCGTTTGTAATTGCCTTTGTCAACATAAATACAACAAATAAAATGATGCCTTGCGTATAGACCACTACCAATTTTTTACTCAATGCTCCACTTACAAAAAACAAGGAAGCACCAAAGAATAAAGTGGGTAAAGTAACGGTTATAAAAGGCTTTAAATAACTGTAAAAACGAAACGGATGGTAATCTGTAGGTTTATGCCATGGCATAAATTCACCGATGATCATCCCAATTAAAACACCGCTAAAAACAAAAAGTAAAATTGCGAAGGAACCTAAAAACCGACCCAATAAATAGTCTCTTTTTTTAATTGGGTTTGTATACATAAGAGAGGCTATATTGTATTCAAAGTCTCTAAGTATTGGAACCCCCATTATCATAGAGGCTAGTATCATGGAAAGCCCAGTAATTGCACCCATTGTTTTTGCAATAACCAAAGGTGCATTCATTTTAATCCCACCGATATCTACCCCTTGCATAATAAAATCAACACCTACAATTGAAAACAACAACAGAAAGGCAAAGAAAATGTAAGTATCTGATCGTTTTAAACGATATCTTATTTCGAATTTAAATATTTCGTACCACATCATTATGAAACAGTTTTAAGATTATTGTTATTACCAAATATTTGAGAGAAATACACATCTTCTAAATCTGCATGAACAGGTGAAAAATGATTCCCAGGTTCCGTGTCACTAAGAATGTGTATGATTGGTTTTCCTAGAAATAATTTCTCACTTATTACTTGATAATTTTGTTTATAGGTTTCCAATTCAGATTTTACGATGGTTTTCTGATAAACCTTTCCTTCTAACTCTTCTATTATTTTTAGAGGGTTTCCTTTCAGTAAAACTTGCCCTTGATTAATGATGGCCATATTGGTGCATATTTCTTTTACATCTTCTACAATATGGGTTGAAAGAATTACAACAGTATTCTCTCCCAATTCACTCAGCACATTGTAAAACCGATTTCTTTCCACAGGATCCAAGCCTGCAGTAGGTTCATCTACAATGAGTA
>JABSPO010000305.1 GCA_013214625.1 Flavobacteriaceae bacterium | reverse complement strand
TTTCACGAGTGGTAAACACTCCTAAATTACGGTGCATTGGTAAGATGTATTCTTCTTTATTTAAAACAGAAGTAACACCTATTGAAATAGCCTCTTGACCTATTCCAGAGAACCATTTTGAAATTCTTCCTTGGCGTAATAAAATTAACATCTTCTCCTCTATCATTCGAGGTTTTAGCATTGCGCTATATAATTGCAATAAAGTTTCGTTAGATACGTTTTTTCTATCGAAAGTTATTGGTGTTTTTTCGGTTATGGTTGGGTTCATTATTTCTATTTTATGTATCAAAAATGAAGAAAATTATACTAGTATCAAAACGAATACATTTTTTTTGTGAATTATTAATAACTCCTTAGTCTTTAACTTTATGAATACTACTTGTTTTTTCTTATTTTTGGGGCCTCAAGTGTTTTACTAAATAAAAGTTATTGACTATTTTAATAAATTCGAAAAAATGCAAAATATACCAAGTGTTAACCTAGCTGATTTTATCTCGGGAGATGAAATCAGAAAACAAAAGTTTATTAATGAAATTGGAAAAGCTTACGAAGAAATAGGTTTTGTTGCACTAAAAGGACATTTTTTAAGTGAAAATTTAGTTGATAACTTATATGGAGAAATTAAAAATTTCTTTAGTTTACCAGTGGAAACTAAACGTTCTTATGAAATTGATGGTATTGGTGGACAACGTGGATATATTTCTTTTGGAAAAGAGTCTGCTAAAGGAAAAAAAGAAGGAGATTTAAAGGAATTTTGGCATTTTGGACAGTATGTAGAGGATAATCCAGGTCTGGTAGCTGAATACCCCGAAAATGTAACCGTAAATGAATTGCCTAAATTTAACACTGTAGGTAAAGAAACATATCAAATGATAGAGAAAACAGGAGTTTATGTATTACGTGCATTGGCTTTGTTTTTAGATTTAGATGAGTTTTACTTTGATAACTATATCAAAAACGGAAATAGTATTTTACGTCCAATTCATTACCCACCTATTACTGAGGAACCTAAAAATGCAGTTCGTGCAGCAGCGCATGGCGACATTAATTTAATTACATTATTAATGGGGTCACATGGTAAAGGACTACAAGTACAAAATCATGCTGGTGAATGGATTGATGCTATTGCTGAACCAGATGAATTGGTAATTAATGTTGGTGATATGTTAGCGCGTCATTCAAATAACCGTTTAAAGTCTACCATACACCGAGTTGTAAACCCTCCTAAAGAATCATGGGGAACTTCTCGTTATTCTATTCCATTTTTTATGCACCCTGTAAGTGAGATGCCATTAAATTGTTTGGATAATTGTGTTACTTCTGAAAACCCAAAAGGATTTGAAGACATTACAGCAGGAGAATTTTTAACTGAACGCCTGATAGAGTTAGGGTTAATTAAAAAATAAGTATATCTAGTTTATGAGCTTAGAAATTAGATGCCTTTTTTAAGTTCATAATTTTCTAAACTCATAAACGAATAAGTCATTTAAACTAAATAAACATGGATTTTAAAGATCAGTTAAAAAACTTATTTCCTGAACATAAAGAAACGGAAATTCCTAAAGAAGACAAATCAACAATTTGGATGCAGGATGAACCTTTGTTATGTAAATATGTGAAACGTAAAGGGAAACCAACTACTATAATTGATGGGTACACCGGAGCAACAGCTGATTTTAAATTACTTGCTAAAGAATTAAAACAGAAACTTAGTGTTGGTGGTAGTTTTAAAGACGATTCCATTATCATACAAGGTGATTACCGTGATAAAATTATGGAATTATTAATTGCTAAAGGTTTTAAAGTAAAAAGAGTTGGCGGTTAAAAACCATCACTACAAGACCCTCAATCTACATTTATAAAATGGCTATAAAAGAATCAGAATTAATCATAAACCCTGATGGGAGTATTTATCATTTAAATTTACTGCCTGAAGATTTGGCAACTACTGTAATTACTGTTGGTGACCCTGATCGAGTTTCGAGTGTCACAAAACACTTTGATACTATTGAAGTTTCAAAACAAAAAAGAGAATTTAAAACCGAAACAGGAATTTATAAAGGAAAACGTATTACTGTTATCTCTACAGGTATTGGTACAGATAATATTGATATTGTATTTAATGAATTAGACGCATTAGTAAATATCGATTTTAAAACAAGGACTATTAAACCCAATCATACTTCATTAGACATTATTAGGATAGGTACTTCTGGAACGATACAAAATACTATCCCAATTGATACATTTTTAATTTCCGAACTAGCAGTTGGATTTGATAGTTTACTACATTTTTACGATAGTAAGCATATTCAGAATTTCGAAATATCAAAAGCACTGATGGAACAAACTGATTGGGCTAAAGAAAAATCTGATCCGTATGTAGTTGCTTATGATGAATCCTTAGGTCAAAAATTTAAGTCTGATAAAGTTATTAATGGTTTTACTGCTACTAACGTAGGTTTTTACGGACC
>JABSPO010000304.1 GCA_013214625.1 Flavobacteriaceae bacterium | reverse complement strand
CAATCTCTTTGTCTAAAGAATTTAGCAAATCTTTTGTAACCCCATACTGTTGAGTATATTCTCTTGTAGAAGGGAAATAACTAATATCCAAACGTTCATTTTGTATGCGCAACATATTAGCAACATCTGCCCATTCTAATGCCTTCCGTAAATTGGTTTCTACAGTAACTCCTAACTTTTCAATATGTTTTGGTATTAATGTTTTCGGTCCACAAATTTTCACATTGGCTCCTTGTTTTTGCAGTGCGAAAATATTTGACAAAGCAACTCTTGAGTGTAAAATATCTCCAACTATTACCACATTTTTACCAGTCACTTCTCCTAAACGCTCCCGAATAGAATAGGAATCCAATAAAGCTTGTGTTGGGTGCTCATGAGCTCCATCACCCGCATTTATAATACTTGCCCCAATATGTTTCGATAAAAATACTCCAGCACCAGGATTTGGGTGACGTATAACTACCATATCAACTTTCATAGAGAGTATATTGTTTACGGTATCAATTAATGTTTCTCCTTTTTTTACCGAAGATTGTGCAGCAGAAAAATTTACTATATCAGCAGATAAACGTTTTTCTGCCAATTCAAAAGATAATTTTGTACGTGTAGAATTTTCAAAAAATAAATTTGCTATCGTAATATCTCTTAGTGAAGGAACTTTTTTAATTGGTCGGTTGATCACTTCTTTGAAATGATCTGCTGTTTTAAAAATCAACTCAATATCTTCTGGTTGAATGTATTTAATTCCTAATAAATGGTTTACACTTAATTCGCTCATCTTCTTATTTTGATATTAAATAAACCGTGTCCTCACCGTCATTCTCAGCCCACTTTACGGCTACTTTCTCTTCATTTATGACATCAACTTGTCTGCCTCTATAATTAGGCTGTATCGGTAAATGTCTACTAAAACGCCTGTCAATAAGTGTTAACAATTCAACATCTTTAGGTCTTCCAAAAGATTGTATCGCAGCGAGTGCGGCACTTATACTTCTTCCAGTATACAATACATCATCAATAAAAATCACATTTTTATCTTCTATAATAAAATCTATAATAGTTGTATTTGCTTCTAAGGGTTTATCCCCTCTTCTGAAATCATCTCTGAAAAAAGTAATGTCCAATAGTCCTAATTGTACATTAGGTATCTTATAAAAATCTTCTAATAAGGATTTAATTCTATTGGCTAAAAAGGCACCTCTTGGTTGAATACCAATTAATACGGTGTTAGAAAAATCTTCATGTTTTTCAATTAACTGAGCAGTTAATCGGTGAAGTATAATGTTGACTTCTTTTGAGCTAAGTAACACTTTTTGCTTTGTCATGAGTTCCAAACTGTTATTTGGAAAACAAATTTACGGAAAAACTTAAGTATAATACTATAGTTCTTCAAAATTAAGATTTATTACGAATAAGTAAAGTCTAAATATATTTACCTCACTGTTGGGTATAAAAAAACCTCTCAATACAATTGAGAGGTTTTAAGTTTAAAATATCAGGTGAATATTACTTCCCTTCCATTTTGTCTTTAAGTGCTTGTAACGCATTGTTAGCATCACCTAAAGTTGGTTTATCCGCAGTTGCAGCTTTCTTAGCAGCAGCTTTTACATTCTTCTCCTCTTCTTCTCTGAAAAGTGCAGTATGCGATGCTACAACTCTTTTAAAATCTTTGTTAAATTCAATGATTTTAAATTCTGCTGAATCTCCTTTTTTCAATTTAGATCCATCTTCTTTCTCTAAGTGACGAGAAGGAATGAATGCTACGATGTCTTCGTTGATTGTTACTGTTGCTCCTTTATCAACCATTTCATCAATAGTTGCAGTGTGAACAGTTCCTAAACCAAATTCAGCTTCATATTTATCCCAAGGATTGTCTTGAGTTTGCTTATGACCTAAAGAGATTTTTCTTCCGTCAACATCTAATTCTAATACAACAACCTCTAATTTGTCACCTACAGTTACAAA
Source organism: Flavobacteriaceae bacterium (assembly GCA_013214625.1). Taxonomy (GTDB): domain Bacteria; phylum Bacteroidota; class Bacteroidia; order Flavobacteriales; family Flavobacteriaceae. Next base: position 511 of record JABSPO010000304.1, on the reverse strand, counting down.
ATCAGATGGATGCTTGATTTTCTTAGTCCAAGATAAGTCAGAGATGTAAATTAATCCATCGATTCCTTCTTCTAATTCTAAGAATACACCAAAGTTAGTAAAGTTACGTACAGTTCCTGTGTGCTTAGAAGCTACAGGGTATTTAGTTGTAATATCAGTCCAAGGATCTTGCGTTAATTGCTTAATACCTAATGACATTTTACGGTCTTCTCTGTCTAAAGTTAATACAACAGCATCTACTACATCTCCGATTTTAACGAAATCCTGAGCTGAACGTAAGTGCGTTGACCATGACATTTCAGAAACGTGAATTAATCCTTCAACTCCTTGAGATACTTCAATAAATGCACCGTAATCAGCGATTACAACTACTTTACCTTTAACTTGATCACCAACTTTTAAATCAGCATCTAAAGCTTCCCATGGGTGAGCGCTTAATTGCTTTAACCCTAATTGGATTCTTGATTTCTTATCATCAAAGTCTAAGATTACAACATTTAATTTTTGATCT
>JABSPO010000303.1 GCA_013214625.1 Flavobacteriaceae bacterium | reverse complement strand
TGGCTCCCATCCTAATAATTCTTTTGCTAAAGAAATGTCTGGTTGTCGTTGTAAAGGATCATCTTGCGGCAAGTCTTTATAAGTTACTTTTTGTTCAGTACCTGTCAGGCGAATTATTTCATCTGCAAAGTCTTTAATAGTAATTTCGTAAGGGTTCCCTATATTTACTGGTAAGCTATAATCGCTTAAAAGTAATTTATATATCCCATCTACCTGATCAGAAACATAACAGAATGATCTTGTTTGCATCCCGTCACCAAAAATAGTTAGGTCTTCACCTCGTAATGCTTGACCGATAAATGCAGGAATTACCCTACCATCATTTAGGCGCATTCTTGGTCCGTAGGTGTTAAATATTCTTACTATTCTGGTTTCTAACCCATGAAACCTATGATATGCCATTGTTATCGACTCTTGGAAACGTTTTGCTTCATCATAAACCCCTCTTGGCCCAATAGTATTTACATTTCCAAAGTACTCTTCTGTTTGAGGATGTACTAAAGGATCGCCATATATTTCGGACGTAGAGGCTATTAATATCCTAGCATTTTTCTCTTTTGCCAATCCTAATAAATTATGAGTCCCTAACGAACCGACTTTTAGAGTTTGAATAGGTATTTTCAAATAATCTATAGGACTTGCTGGTGATGCAAAATGTAATATATAATTTAACTCTCCCGGGACATGGATAAACTTTGTAATATCGTGGTGAGAAAATTCAAAATTTTCTAATTTAAAAAGATGTTCTATATTTTTTAAGTCACCTGTAATCAGGTTATCCATCGCTATTACATGATATCCTTCTTTTATAAATTTATCACATAAATGAGACCCTAAAAATCCTGCTGCTCCTGTAATTAAAATTCTTTTTCGCATTAGTTTACTTGTTTTCTTCCTATTGAAACATATTTGATCCCTTCCTTTTCCATATCATTTACATCATATAAATTCCTACCGTCAAAGATTACAGCGTTATTCAATAATTTCTTTACTTTATCGAAATCAGGTGTTCTGAAAACACCCCACTCTGTACTTATTATTAAGGCATCAGCGTTTTTTAAAGCATCATACATGCTATTTGAAAAGGCTATTTCGTCACCATACTTACGCTTTACATTAGGCATTGCCTCTGGATCATAAACAACAATCTTCACTCCTTGACTCAGTAATTCATCAATGATATATAAAGCCGGAGCTTCTCTGATATCATCTGTTTCAGGTTTAAAAGCCAAGCCCCAAATAGCAATTGTTTTACCTTCTAAATTATCATTAAAATATGCAGTTACTTTAGGTAATAATATTGTCTTTTGAATATTATTCACTTCTATTACTGCTTTTAATATTGCAAAATTATATCCATTATCTCTTCCTGACTTTTTTAACGCCTTAACATCCTTTGGGAAGCAAGAACCTCCATAACCAATCCCTGGGAATAAAAAACGTTTTCCGATTCTAGAATCAGTTCCCATGCCAATTCTGACCATGTCTACATCCGCACCAACTTTTTCACAAAAGTTAGCGATTTCATTCATAAAAGTAATCTTAGTTGCTAAAAACGAATTTGCAGCATACTTAGTGAGTTCAGCAGATTTTTCATCCATAATAATAATTGGATTCCCTGACCTTACAAACGGATTGTATAGTTTTTTCATCAATGCTATAGCCTTTTCTGATCTTGAACCAATTACAATTCGTTCAGGCTTTAAAAAATCATCTACAGCAAATCCTTCTCTTAAAAATTCCGGATTTGAAACTACATCAAAGTCTACTTTTGCATTTTTGGCTATTGCTGCAGTCACTTTTTCTGCTGTACCTACAGGAACTGTACTTTTATCTACAATAACTTTATAATCGGTAATCAACTCTCCTATTTGATCTGAAACTCCTAATATATATGATAAATCGGCTGACCCATCTTCGTCTTCTGGGGTAGGCAAGGCTAAGAATATAATGTCTCCAAAATCTAATCCTTCTTGAAGCGAAGTTGTAAACCTCAACCTATTTGCTTTAATATTTCTTTGAAATAACACATTCAAATGCGGTTCATATATTGGCACATTTCCTTGTTGCATCATAGCAACTTTTTCCGCATCAATATCAACACAGATAACTTCATTTCCTGTTTCTGCCAAGCAAGTTCCTGTCACTAACCCTACATACCCTGTTCCTACAACTGTTATTTTCATACTTAGCCTCTTATTATTTAAGGTTCCCAAATATAATATATTCTAACGAGCTGGACTCTTTTGTTGTTTACTAATTCTAATCCAGTATTTCAAAAGTTGAATTAATACTTTTAAACTCTGGTACAATTTTTTTCATTTGTCTCACTAATTTATCATTATCAAATTTATTTGCGTACTCTAACAACAAACTAATCTGCTCATTTAATATAGTTAAATCACTAACTTGTTTAAACTTTGTTTTATATATTTTAGGATGTTTTGTGTCGCAAACAGATAACGTACTATTAGATAGTACTTCATGTAACTTTTCACCTGGTCTAAGT
>JABSPO010000302.1 GCA_013214625.1 Flavobacteriaceae bacterium | reverse complement strand
AAACCCGTATTATTTTATAGGTGTTGTTGTGAAACGTTTTTTTTTTAGTCATCTAATATTTCTAACTCAGATAATTTAAATGATAAACCATTTGATAATCTTGTGTCAATTTTTTTTGTAGTAATACTTGAAACATCAACTTCAAATTTTAGAACTAAATTCCCGTCTAAAATTGAGTATACTCCATTTCCTTTTCCATCACCAAAATATCCAACAGTACCACACATTTGGGGTTTGTTTTCTCTTTTTCTTTTCTCTTTTATTGTATAAGGGGAATATCCTTTGTAAGCTTGATAAACAAATCGAAAATCATCCTGAATTATTATATATTTAAGTTTGTCTGAAGTTATATATTTAACTTTCTCTAATTTTTCTTGAGAATAAATTGAAGAAGAAAGTATTAGAAAACAGGTAATAAATATCAATTTTAATTTCATGTTTTGACTATTTTTTGTTCAAATATAAACTCTACTTAGTTATAAAATAAGTTAACTATGCGTTTTTAAGAGTGAAATAGCACACCTAATTAGGCTATGTTTTACAACGTTTAGCTATGAATAGTACGGGGCAGAAAATCCGCGGATTTTCGTGTCGGTACAAGCCATAAGCTTTTTGTTTTGTTTTTAATTTTGTCGTTTTATAAAAGCCAATTTTTAAATCATGAACACCTTTAAATTAAATAAGAAAGGAGGTGAGTAAATTAAAAGATTTGGCGATAATGTAAATATACACAAGCTATCAATTTTAAACACCAAAAAACGTACTATTTATAGGTGTTGTTGTGCTTAGTTTTTATGTTTTTTCGCTTCAAAATTGTCCTTAATTTTATAACTGGAGTAAAACTTTCTTTCGCCTTTGGAGTCTATTCTTCCGATGGTTGTTTCAACTGATGATTTACTCAGTTCCAAGTTAGGTCTGAATGTTAAATGTTCTCTTGCTCCATCAGGTAGATATTTGTTTTCAACCTTCTCTTGATTTAGTTCAGCGAGATAAATAAGTTGCTTAGCAAGTGATTTCAGTCCAGCGGGATCACCATGTATTAGAACTTCATTCCACGTTATTTTTTCACCGTCAGAATCATCCTCGTTTTCACTTATTATTATGTCTAAATGACCATCAATTTCAGATCCTTTTATATGACGATATTTCATTTCTAGTTTTATTAAGCACAACGCTTAGTATATGACGCTATATACCTTGTTGTGCGTTCGGTTTTTATTCTTTTTCTACCCAAGCTTTAATGTATGGTCTTACTATTTCCAAAGTCAGATTATTATTTCCTGTCAACTCAGAACGTTCTCCATTATAAGAAATATTCAATTCATTAATCTTATGTCCAGATATAGGTGTAAGTTCATATGTCAAAACAATTTGTTCATTAAATTCTCCATCAGGTGTTTGATATCTTTTAGGTCCACTATAAATCTCTTGCTCTCCAATCCATTTTAGCCCCCCTTTTTCAGGTGATTCAAAAGCTATCGTTCTTGATGTCGTACCGTAAATGTGTAGCATTTTGTCATATGGGTTTTCAAAAATTGAATTTTCTTCAAGGCTTATTTTTGAATCTTTTTCTATTTCGCTAAATCCAAAAGCGATTCTATCTGCTTTTTCAGCTGCTGCCCAATATGGCTTCAACTCTTTGTCATTAAAATCAATTTTTCTTGGAGTCAGTCCGCAACTGAATAGAATCAAGCAAAGGCTAATGGTTAAGTAACTATTATATGTCATTTCATAATGTTTTAAAACATGGTATTTGTTTGCATGAAGTACGTTTAGCTATGAATAGTACGGTGCAGAAAATCCGCGGATTTTCGTGTCGACACAAGCCATGAGCTTTTAGATTTTGTTTTTAATTTGTCGTTTTATAAAACCAAATTTTAAATCATGAACACCTTTAAATTAAATAAGAAAGGAGGTGAGTAAATTAAAAGATTTGGCGACCATGTAAATATGCACAAGCTCTGGGATTATATACCAAAATCCGTATTATTTTATAGGTTTTGTTAGCAAACGATTTTTAATTCTATCCCAAATTTAGTTTATCCAGCTCTGTATTCAGTTGGGTAAGAGATTTTTCGTCAATTAATTGCGTATTGATAGTCAATTCCGTTTTATCAGTTTTCAAAATGTAATCTCCAGCAAATTTCTTAATTCGTTTTATTTCTGTCAGATTAATTTTCTTCCCGAATGGATAATTTTGGGAAATCAGTCCGTTTTCAATGGTAAGATATTGATTCTTTTTTTGGTAAAAATAAGTAGTTAGGTATAAAATTGAAATGACTAAATATCCATAACTAGTCCAATGTGGATTATCGGTTGTAAAAACCCCTAATAGCCCGAATATAAGCCATATTATTCCGAAAATAAGATTTACATTCAGTATTTTCTTTTTGAATTGTAATTTCATTTTTATAATGTTTGCTAACGTTTGGTATAAGATTAGTTGCTTGTTTTAAGCATCTAAATTAGTAAATACAAACCGAATAGAAAATCCGCGAGGATTTTCGTAAGTAGGCTTGCACTAGCAATTAATTTTATACGGTGTTGTAGCCATTTTTT
>JABSPO010000301.1 GCA_013214625.1 Flavobacteriaceae bacterium | reverse complement strand
TACTGATTGGTGCAGCGATAATTATTCCACCTGCAGTTGCTAAAGCGATTCCAATGTTTCTTAATATCTTAAAAAACTTAGGTGTTGGTTTTTTATATCTTTCTACTAAATTCATGATGATGTGATTTAATGGTTATAAATATTTTTTCTTTCTGATCAATAGCTTGATACACTATTGACGTTAATTTCTGCATCGCATTCCTAGATTGAATTCCTTTTCCCAATCCTCCTAAATAAGTGACCGGTGCAATACATCCTTGTAATTCCTTCAATGCATTATTTGCAGGATGTAATAAAATCAAATTACGCTGAGGTACATTTTTCACCCATAAGTGATGTTTAAAATGGCTAGAGTATCTAGTTGCGATTTCATATCGACCTTCAGGAATACAAGAAATATTACGCTTATTGTTTCTCCAGGGCAATTCTATGGTGTGACATAAAAAATTCCCAGAACAGAAGAGGGTACCATTGGTACCTCCTTCAAAATATGCTCTGTAAAGTGTTAACTCCATTACTAAGGAGTATCAATACCAACAATTGCTAAAGCATTGTAATTTCCGTTCTTAAGTGAATACATTTGACCATTCACTTCTTGAAAGAATTCAATTCCAATTACTTGAAATATCGGAAGGGTAGAGTTAGCTGTTAAATTAGAAGTAAGCGATAATGCAGTTACAAAACTACTGTTCCAAGGTAAGACAGCAGACGTTTCACTGTCAAAAACATAAGTCTCTGCAGCAAAGTCAACTTCAGCAGCTCCATTAGAGATTTTAAAGTGAGTAGTACCACTTGGTGCTACAATGTCATTTACGGGTATGAAAGCAGGAATATCTGCAACAGCAGTTCCAGCTACTCTGTCAATTGTACCTGCATAAATAGCGTATAATAATCCAGCAAGTTTCCCGTTTTTATTGAACTCAAAATTTTCCAATAAAGATAAATTACCATCAGGAATTGTACGTAAGCCACGTGCATTTGTAGCGTCTGTTTTAATAACAGCAAGAACGTCCTTGGTCAATCTACTAGTTACTCTATTATCAGACGCTTTTTGTAACAACGTTCGTAAAGCTACTCTCAATAATTTACCGCCTTTTCCAGCACGTCCAAATTCTGAACCGTTTTCACGAGTTCTTTGAAATGCAGGGTCGTTTGCAATTCGAGAAGCTTCAATACCTCCTTTACCACGAGCCAAATGCCCATCTTGTGTTTTGTAAAAAGAAATATCTCCGATAGTTCCTTTCAACTTAATAATTCCCATTTGCTTTGCCATAACTATTCATTTTTTGATTAGTATGATAAAGCACGTAACTTTTTAGCAATCAATAAAATATCTAGTTCCGTTTTGGTATAGGCGTTCCGATAAAGCCAATAAAGTTTCAAAAAAACACGTTATCTTTACATAGGTCCACTCAAAAGCATGGATTAAGCATAGATAAAGTATGATGACTGAAAAAAGAGTTTGTATATATCCAAAAGATATCCAACGGATCACAGGTAGGAGTGAACGTTATGGACGGAAAATATTACAGGATATTAGAAAATATCTAGGTAAAGAGTCTCATCAATTTATTACTATAAATGAATTCTCAGAGTATTCAGGAATAGAATTGGAAATTGTTAGTCAGTATATTAAAGATTAAGTTTAATATCTTTAATTACAAACATATTTCTTTTTCATATCAGAAGTCATCGCTTTAAGTGTTTTCCCATTTGTAGGGTGTAGTCCTGGGAAATTGAAAAGCTCTAATTTATTTTTATTCACTTTATAGTACCATATTTTTTTAATAGATTCTTCACATTGTAATTCAATTTTTCTATAATTTTGAATGGCCATTTCATTATATAAGACAAGTTTTAGAGAGTCAAAACCTTGTGTTGTAAGGTCATTATTATACTCTTCGTAGTGATCTGTTTTCCAAACCATCCAAGAATCATGACTTTCTACCTTAGTATTAGTATAGAAATAATTAGCAATTCCTAAAAGGATTAATAGTACAATTATAAAATAAGGAGCTTTGCTTTTAATTGTTTCTTTTCTAGTTGTAGTATCCTCTACTAAACGTGGATTAACTATGAGTTTATCAGTATCTATATTTCTTTTTTCGGGTGAATCTATTTCAAGATTATCATTTTTTAGCGATTGAACAAACTCATTATAATCTTCTAATTCTAGAAATTTTGCTAAACAGTTATTCAATTCTAGCGTAAGCGCTCCACAAGATTCTTCCTTTCCTAAAACATGTTTATTATAATTTCTAAATAGTGTTCTGGCTGATTTTTTAAAATTGTATTTGTCAAGTAATATATCTTCAAGTATATCAGCAGCATTATTTGTAGAAGTTGCTCCTTTTTCTCTCTTTATTTTTTCAAAAACTTGTAGTAATAATTCTTTCTCATAATCAATCGATTTCGTAGTAGCCATCCCTTGTTAGTTAGTTGTTGCCCCAAATTTAACAAATGCTTCATTTAAACAGATTACCCACCAAAAGCAATCATTTATCTTTGTTTTAGCACATACTTTGTGTACACAATGCCAAGTGGAAATGAGACATATTATGCTTTGGCACTG
>JABSPO010000300.1 GCA_013214625.1 Flavobacteriaceae bacterium | reverse complement strand
TTTAGCAATACTAAAACTATAGGCATGCTTATTAATATCCCAAAATCTAATGATACTAAACAAATACTATAGTATTGCTTTGGTATACAATTACAGTTGTTTACATGCAATTGCGTCTTCAATTTCATTTTCCCCCCAAATCAATGAGAAAACATAGGAATCACAATACTAAAGGAATACTATAGTATTGCATAGCTATATAGTTGGAGTAATTTTACATACTATAATTACATTATCAATATCATGCTACATAAAACAATACTCCTTTTTTTTATGATGATCAGTTTCTTTAGCTTTACTCAAGAAAATATTCATCAATTAAAGCAACAATTGTCTGGAGCATCCAATCTCATAGAAAAATCGGAGGTCCTCTTAAATATCTGTGATGCCTATTTTGCTAGTAAAAAAAATACGGACAGTATTTTTCTTTACACAAAACAACTCAAAGATATTGCCTTAAAAACTTCGGATAATATATTATTAGCCAAAACATGTCATAAAAATGCAAGAGCCTATTATTTAAGTGCTAATCATGAATCAGCTCAAAAGAGTGGAGAAAAAGCTATTGAATTATACCACCAAAACAAATTATTTACAGAAGCAGCATTAGTACAAAGAACCCTTGGTTGGACAAACTTATCGCTCTACAACAATAAAAGGGCGCTTAATTATTTTCTTGAAGCTAAAAAGAACCTTCCAGAAGAAGAAAAAATAATTGTGTATACAGGTATTGGAACCGCTTATATTCAAACAAATAACCTAGAACAAGCGGTATATTATTTCAATTTGGCAAAAGAGACTTCTGAGAACTTAAATTTAGAGCATTATGATTATAATATCCATAGTGGCTTAGCACAAGCCTATGCCAAAAACAAAAACTATATTGAAGCTATAAATCATTATCAAAAAGCACTGAATTACACCCTAAAAAAGAAAGACTATTTAGGGCAATCCGTATGCTACCATAATTTAGGTGCTATGAATATCTCTTTAAATAATTACCCTAAAGCGAAACAACATTATGAAACCGCAATGTTACTTTTTGACAAAATCAGCCATACCTATATAAAAGCTTCTACTTACCTAAGTTATTCAGAAACATTACTTCACTTAGGACTTTTACAAAATACTGAAACCTATCTTAAGAAAGCGGAAAACTTACTAATAAGCATCAATCACACAGTATTAGTTCCAGATATTTTAAATTTAAAAGCTAAGATCTATAGGACAAAAGGAAACTTACCCAAAGCTGTTAGTTATTTACATAAAGCAATAGCACATTCTAAATCTAATAAAAATGAAATAACAGATTTTACAGAAGAAAGTTACTTTGAACTTTCAGAAATATATCAAGAGCTGAATAATCCAAAAAAAGCACTTACAGCATATAAAAACTTTAGTATGATAAAGGACAGTATTTCTGATAGACTAAAATCTAGCGAACTAGAAGCATTAAAAATAAAGCACGACATCAGTAATTATGAGCAACAATTAAGTTTTAAAAATCAGGAATTGTTATCTGCTAAAGCCAAAAGAAACATGAGCTATTACAGAAATGTTTTACTAGGCGTTCTTTTATTAGGACTTACTTTCTTTATTTTTAGACAACGTAAGCTAAACAACATCAGTAAAAAAACAATGCTTACTGAAAATCAGGTTGTAAAATTAAAAGAAACACAATTACATACTGAAATGAAGCATAAAAACAATCAGATTACAGAATATGCTATACATATTAACGAACGTAACAGGTTTCAAGATACTTGTGTTGATAGAATCAAAAATATAAAAAAAGAAGCCAAACACAAAGAAACAAAAGACCTACTAACTAATTTACAATTTTACATCAATGAAAATATTACTGTAAATAATGAAAAAATAGCATTAAATAAAAGAGCTAAAGGAACAGAGGACTCTTTTGTTTTTGGCTTAAAAAACCAATACCCTAAACTAACCACTAAAGAAATAAAAGTAGCTACTTATTTAGTTTTAGAGCTTCCGTCAAAATCCATTGCCAATCAAATGGGTATCAACCAACAATCCGTTAACAACTACCGATTTTCTATCCGTAAAAAATTGGCATTATCTAAAAACGATAATCTCGTTGCTTTTTTGAGAAGAATTCAATAGTTATCTTCGCATTTGCTTTATCATACTATTTTTAGTAATTTAATGGTATTGATTTATTTACGAAAATATGCTGCGAAAAGTACTTCTATTCACCCTTCTTTTTATTAGCTTCTTAGGGTATACCCAAGATAACATCAATCAGTTGAAAAAACAATTGAATTCTGCTTCAAATGACAATCAGAAGTCTGAATTATTACTAAAAATTTGCAATCAATATTTTAAAAATAAAAAAAGTATTGATAGTGTTTTTAGGTATACCAAACAGCTAGAAAATATTGCAATTAAAACCGATGACAACAACTTACTAGCCATTGCATATGATAAAACTAACCGCGCACATTACCTAGCTGGACACCATGATTTAGCAATTAAATTCGGGGGAAAAGCGATTAAATTATATGAAGAAGAAAAGCTGCTTATAGCATCAGCAATCGTAAAAAGAACAATGGGCTTTACCTACCAAGCCATATATAATAAC
>JABSPO010000030.1 GCA_013214625.1 Flavobacteriaceae bacterium | reverse complement strand
TGCATTATTGTTCAAATCTGCCACCTTAATATTATCTTTGTATAATTCAATGTCTACCGTATCTACTGCAACAAATCTTTTAAATAAAAAATCATTCTTATCATTTTTCCAAAAATCAGTACTACTGGGATCTGTAAATACTTTTTCAATGTAATCGCATGCAACAAAATCACAAATACAAAACTCTGGTATATTAGATGGATCAGGTTCTGAAATAGATGGACCTAATAACTTATAGGCGTTACCACTTCCAAATGTATAAGGACTTGTATTTAATAAATTCTCTATAATCATTCTATTACTTTTTGTATTGATGTTTCCGTATCTTTTAATACTGATGTTTCAGTTTCTTTACCATCTCCACTCACTAAAGTATCTCTAATAGTAGATGATAAATTATAATTAAATCCAGATATAACTAAAGCTCCATCTATTAAACATTCCATAACAACATTGCCACCTACTAAAGTTAAATCTAGCAAACTACCAACAGAAGCCTCTAAAATTTGTTGTCCTGCTGGTAATGGTAAATTAATACTAGACATTTCCGTTATATCATATCCAGCTTGCCCAGTTTCTTCTAGTCTGTTTATTCCATAAATATTAGCTAATGATGTTACTGGACCACCTGAATTAGTCCATGTAGCCCTAAACAAAGTGTTTTGACCTGTTAAAATAGATCCTCCTAAAGTTATAGTTCCAGTAGCATCAAATGTTTCTATTACACAACTCCATATCGGTATAGGATTTCCATCTTCTTCATAATCATAAACCCTTATATTAGGACTTAAAAATAAATAATTAGTAAGCCCTGACACGCCTAAAGGAGATGTACCACCCAAATTACTAAATACGGCTAATCTTATCTCATAATTATTAAGTACTGAGTAATTACTTGACTTATCATTAAAGTTATTATTAGGTTCGTTTGCATCAAAAAATATAGTATCAACATCTAAATTTAATAACCAATCCTGCCATGATGTTTTTTGAGCGTATCTACCTGAATACTTTTGAAGTCCAGCAGCCTGAGAACCTACACTTATTGTAACATCATTAAATTGATCTCCCGCCCTTAAAATATAATTTCTAGTATTAGCCTCTATAACCTGTTGAACGCCTCCCGAAACAACAGCAGTAGCAGGAGAAAAAGAATATTTATCTATCTCCCAATATTGACCAGTAACAGTATTATAAGCCACTATCATAAAGTTCAATGAGTTCATGTAAGCACTTAAATTTAGATTAATATCAAATTCAAAATCAACTACTAAACCATCTTCATTCCATACAGTTACATCTGTATTCCCTGTATCAACTCCTATCTGTTTTTCATGTGGAAATATATCAAACTTTGTTACGTGCATTAAATCAAATATATCAGCGGATTGACTATACAATTCAACATCTGCCAATAACATTACCCTATCTGAATTACCAGATGACAATGTATTATCTCCAGCCTCTATTCCCAATACAAAATAAGTAGGTGTATTTTGAAATTTTTGTGCTAAAAATGATTGTTGAAGTGGTGAATATTCCGTTATAATTTCAATCTCTAATGATCCAGCAACTACGGTAGCCGTTAAACCTGTTATAAAACTACTTGAAGTACTAGGAAGCCCAGCAGAATTTAAAGCCCTATCATAAATAAAATTTTGTGTTAAATTTGATACTGTTGTGTTTTGGTATTCGTTCTGATCTGGTAAATAAGATATGTAAGCCCCAAATCTTTCAGCACCTACAAATGGACCTGAATTTCTATCTACCGTTACTTTAATTCTTGTTTCTCCTCCTATTAATATCCCAGTAGTTGAAGCTGTTGTATTTGCTTCTTCATAAGTTACTGATGTTACCGTATAATCATTCTGAAAACCTGTAAAATTTTCATCAAACCAAGCAACAGCACCTAAAGAATCTTCAAAAATAACTTCTTTTTCTGTATTTGGATTACTTAAAGTAGTTCTAAAACTTGACTTATAGACATATTTTAAACTATTAGCACCTGTTAATATTGGTGGTATTACTCCATTTTGTAAATTAGATAATTGACCATCTAAATAATATGGTACAATCATAAACTCGTGTTCTATCTCAAACCTTTGAACAAAAGCAGCAGGATTAGACACAAATCTAACTTTGCAACTTCCAGTTTGCCAATCTTTATAAACTCCTAATCTAGTCATTGTAACAAAACTAGTATCTCTTACACCCCCACCAGTATCAAGCCCAATACCAGCAGCATAATATCCTTGTGAGTTTCCAGATACGGCTGATATAGTGTTAAAAGTATCTCCATTTTCTATTAATCCAAAGTTATAAACCAAAGCCTCTAATGGTGAATCACCAAAAATAGTAACAGAAGTAACACCAGCAGGTAAAGAAGTAGTAGCACCCATATCTACTAACATTAAATCGCCCGTAGTATTCATGGCTAATATATCACCGTTATAAGTAGTTAAGAATGTCGTAAACCAGTAAATGTCTACATTATCAACCACACTAAAACCATCGTTCCTAAAGTTTCCAGAATCTCGAACAATTGTTAACTGAGTTCCTGCAAAAGTAAATGTCCAGGCAAAATCTGCAGCAGATCCATTAGGAGAAGTATATTGAACACTCCAACTAACATCTACCTGTTGAATAAATTTAACTTTTTCCATTACGCTACCTGTTAAGTTCGGCGTAAAGTCTAGTAAATTTGATCCAAATCCAATATCATTTTTATACTCGTTATAGAACTTTTGACTAGTTACTAATACATCTATTGGCATGTTATAAATTTTTAATTTTGTTAATCAATTCCATAGGGTCTACATTACCACTTAAAATATCATCTAAACTTTTTTTACAAAAATCTCTAGTCTTTTTATCTTCAATGTTAGGTATTCCATTTTTAACATCTCTTATAGCCCTGTCCATAATGCTTTCTGCTCCTTTAGTAGTATCTTTAATAAACTTTGAAAAATCACTATGTAAATCTTTTCCTTTCATATTATTTAGGATAAATGTAAGTTTCTTTTAAATTGTTAGTATAAATCTTTCTAACCCAAAAATCAATAACAGCTTTATCATCTCCTATAGTCCAATCAAAACTCATTATTTTTGCATCATCTCCTTTGTAATTAAAATAACTATTATCTAATAATTGTTTATAATCTTCAAATCCAAAAGGAATTTCAACTCCTTTATAATAAATCTTTTGTCCTAACCTATTATTTAATACAAAACTTTTTTCTTCATGGTATTTTTCATAAAGTATTTTCGCATTCCAAATTTCTCTATGGTTAAGAGGTAAATTAGAACCTTTCAAATATAATAATTTTGGGATAGTATGCCAATTATTAGACTGCTTCAAATCTCCTAATCTAGCTTCTATCTTATCTGAAAAAGTAGTAGAACCTCCAAAGAATCCTATAACAGCATCTATTGATCCTGCTACATCAGATAGAAAACTTTCTATTCCATTAAGTTCATCCTTTCTATTACCTAAAGCACCTTGAAACTTAACATCATCCAACCCTTTTAATAATACTGCTCTTTCTCTTAATATAGTTAATGGGTCTGTTTTAATTTCATAAGCAGTACCTAAATAGTTATCAATAGTCCATTCATCATTTGTATCAATAGAAAAAGATAATAACCTTTCAGATTTCATATCATCTGTATTATATTCTAATGTATTTATTAATACATTTGGTAAAGTCCATGTTGACTGCTGAACCCAAAATGGATCATTCTTACTTCTTAAATGAACATCATTACCAATTATAGAAAGTTTAGCATTAAATAAATCTTTACATAATTGAAACATATCCTCACAAATATAACCATAATCAAGTACATTAGGAATACCCGATTGAGTTCCTTTAGTAACTGATATAAAACCGCCCGCAGTTTTTTCATCTAAATTAGGATTACTAGGTAAATAATGAACATCATCCATTTCAGTTATTGGACTTACAAAACCATATCCTAAGTAATTACATACAACTTTTAAAGCCTCTCTAAGACTTATTGCTTTATGGTTTCTTTGTGGTGGTATTAATATTTCAAATAAGGTTTTGGAAAGTTCTATTACCGCAGCTAGTAATACAACTACATAGGCTAGTATTAATAATGCTTTTAATACAGCTAGTAAAGCAGCTCCTAAAGCAGCAGTAGGAGGAAAAACACTACCCCCTAAACTCAAACCAGCAACATCTGCAGTAGCGTTAGCCAACATTTCTATAGCCACCGCCAACTCTTTAACCATTAGGTAAAGAACAATCGAGGACATTAATATCTCAAAAAGATTAAACTTCTTTTCTACTACATAAGATACATCTACATAATTAGAACTTGTTATTACTCCTATTTCTTCTAAATAACCGTAAGAAGTACCGCCTAACCTATCAAAAAAAGCATCTAAACTATTATCTCTTATTACACTAACTGAAACTTTACCATCTTCTTTAAAGTCTTTATATCCGTTGGTAAAATCAATAAAAGATTTAAAACTATGTTGTATCGCTTGGTTATTAAACAAAGTTATATCAAATGGCATACCCTCAAATATACCAACTCCATTAATTAAGCCGTCCGATATCCATTTATTAACTATATCCCTAGCCTCTAAAGGAAAAGTAAACTCTTCAATATCTAAACTAGGTTGTGTATTATCCCCCTCATAAGATGCCTTGATTCTAATATCGGACCATCCAATAGGAGCATTAAGTTGCTGCCCGTTTAGCTTATATCTTCCTTCGGTATTTATAGATAAATCACTCACTAACTATGAAGTTTACTTATTTCTTTTTTAGATACATTTCCTTTCCTAGATACAAAAGTAAACAAACCTCTTACATCATCCCATTTTACTAATCCTTGTGGTATATCAATGTTTTGAATACTATTGTTTAATACGTCCATCTTGTTTTCTAAAGCCTTAGTATTAATACCATTCAAAGCAAATGAAGTAGGATTTAAAAAGTCATTAGATAAATCATATTTCATTAAATCATTCATTAACATTCTATTGTTAAAATCTACCATATCAGAACCTATAAGCCCCATTTTAGAAGTAGTATCTTTATCAATTACAAATTCTCCTTTGTGAACTACTCCAGCAGTTTCATATTTGCCACCATCACCAGTATAACCACCATCAGAAAAACCTGTTAATGTTCCTGCTAATGCTTTTAATACGCTTATATCTGTAATTGTTTTGGCTAAATTACCATCGTTAGAATTAAAAGAAGATAATACAGCAAAAAAGGCTTGCGTTCTTTCTTGGTTTTTTCTCTCTCTTTCCTTTTGTCTTTGTAATTCTATTTCTTGTTTTTGCTCAAAAGCTAAACTTTCATTTGATTCTAATCTACCCTCTTGTGCTTTGTCTCTTAATCTGTTTATATTTTCAGAAGTTGCAGATAGTTGTTCGTCAATCGCTGCTATTCTTTTAACAAAAGATTCATCTATTTCATCTGCTAAAACATTTAAAACATCTCCAAAATCTAAAGCAAACTTTTCAGCTTCTTTACCTAAATCTTGCAATGATTCTAATTCAGCATTTAATTGATCTATTTTTAATTGACCAGCCTCACCACCAAACTGTTCTAATGCTTTTATTTCGTCATTAATAGCATTAATTCTAATGGCTTTAAATTGTTCAGCTTTTTCTTCTTCAAACTCTTTCTCAGTTTTAAATCCTGTTCTCCTTTGTTCAAACTCTGCTTTTGATGATGCCGTTCTTAATTTTATTCTTTTTTGCTCTGCTTTTAGTTCTTCATTATTAATAAAATTAGCAAGTCTTTCATTTTCTATTTTTATTAACTCTTCTTTTTTAGATAGTTCTATTCTGGAATTACTCTCTATTGTCGCAATTAATTTTTCTGATTTTGCAATTTCTTGTGCTATTCTTCTTTCTGTAGCATCTTCAATTAAGTCTCTTTCAATTTTATCTGCTTCTTCAAATGTTGAAGTAACTATCCTTTTTAATCTTTCTAACTCTTCCTTTTCAACATCAAACTCTATACTGAATTTTAAAATATCTTCCTCCGTTGTTGCCTCTTTAATTTTAGTGCTTAAATTACTAACCGCTTTAGCTTGATTATTTATTAATCCTATTAATTCTTTTGTAGCTTTTCCTTTAGCTTTTTCACCCTCAATATAATCTTTATCTCCTTTTTTCTTCTCCTCTCTTATAATCTCCAATTTAGACAGTAGTAATTGATTTGCCCCAATCCTCTCCTCTAAAAGGATACCCTCCGCAACACTAGCACCTTTTAACGCTTTTAAATCTTTTTTTATTCTTTTAACTAAATTATCTGCGATAGTTCTTTGAGTTTTCCTATCCTTTTTAACAAAATCATCCGCTAATCTGTCCGTTTCTTTTTCAATAGCCTTACTTCTAGCACTCAACCTTGCCCCTATCTTAGTTTCAAATCCGCTTATCTCCTCGAACGTACTTATTATACCTGCCCTTGCACCGATTGTCCCTTTAAAAAAATTACCCAAACTAGTAGACATCTTATCTAGTCTATCAACAGCATATGTAGCCCCCTTTATAACTCCCTTAAATAAATCAGACAATACACCCTCTCCATTCTCAATATTTAAAATGAACTTTTCATAAGTAGAATCTAATATCTTTAATTGAGCATCCATAGATTTAAGTTGCTCGTCTGTTAATTTCTTTAAAGCCCCCTCTGATAAGTTATCAAATTCATTTGCTAATTCTGCTGTCTTTTCTCTATTATTTGCTAAAATTAAACCAAGTGCAGATGCTTGTACTCCGAAATCTTTAGATGCTATTCTTAATAATTCATTTCCTTTAACACCTTTTTCCTGTGCTTCATTTATTCTATCAAGTGAACCCTCTAAAGTTTTACCCTCTTTTGCCATCCTAATAAATGATGAACTTAATAAACGACCACTCCTAGCAGCTTTAACACCATTGTCCTGTAAAATACCAACTAAAGCACCAGTTTCACCCAAAGATAAATTCAATGCATTTGCTGTAGGTGCAATAAATCCTAATGCATCTTTAATTCTCTCAAAATCTAAAGATGTACTTGTTCGCATTTTAGCAATAACATCTGCAAAATGCTGACCAGATTCAGCTCCTTTACCAAAAGCATTTAAAGTACTAACTAAAAGTTCTCCAGCTTCATCTGATGTAGCTTGTAAAGCAATAGATAAATCATTTGTTGGTTTTAATAATCTTCTTACTTCGTTTTGGCTTTTACCTAATGCCGTTAATGTTGTAGCTAATTTTGCTACCTCATTAGATGTTTTAATTGAACTACCTGCAACATCTACAATAGTTTTTTCAGTAGCTTTTAAATCATCCCTAGTAACCCCAGCAATACCAGCGAGGTTATTCATCTCTTTATCAAACTCTCTAATTCTACTAAAAGCATCAGAAAAAGCCCTACCAATTCCAAATAAAACACCAGTTAAACCAATAAACCCTAAACCTTTCTTTAAAGTACTTTTAATTACTGAAAGATTTTTATTTAGCTTTGTAAATACAGCAGATGATTTTTTTACAGCTGAATTTGTTTTTAAAATTTCCCTTTGTGCAGCATTTAAATTACTACTAGTTGCTTTTATTAAAAGATTAGTTTCTGTTCTTCTTTTATTTGCCTCCCTAGCTGTTAAAACCCCTTTCTTTTCTTCTTTATTTATTTTTACTCTTTCTCTTCTTAACTTTTCTAAGTTTGCATTTAAAACTTCTAAAGTATCGTTTTCAATATCTAAAGCCTTATTTATTGACTTTCCTAATTTTAACTTTTCTTTCTCTACTTGAACGCTTACTTTTTGTGCTTTATTTAATTGAGAAACCGCCTCTTTTGTTTTCTGTATTGATTGAAAGGTTTTGTTATCTTCTTTGTTTAATACTTCTTTATACTTTACAGCTACATTAGTTAAAGTTTGTTCTAATGTCTTTATTTCAGTTATTAATTTAGATACGTCCTCAGTCGTTTTTTTAAATACGTCTGGAGCAAATAAATCTTTATTAGTTACTTGTTTTGCCATCAGTAATATTGTTTAAATATGAGTAGTATTCTGCTGTTGTTAATTCTCTTGAAGACAATTTAAACCCATAGTATTTACTCATCTTTGCCAAAATAGATTCTATATCTGCTGGTTCTGATATTTCAAAATTATTGATTCTCATTTTCTCCTGCTCAATCTTTATTAATGTGTTTAAATGTTTTTGTTTTGTTATTATTAAATCAGCTTGTAAATTAGCTATTTTAATTTCTATTTGTAAATCAGATAAAAATTCATCAGATAATCCAAACCTTTCTATAAATTCATTGTATAATTTTTGCCAAAGTTCAAATAATTTAATATAAGTTTTTTCATTTTTACACTCACCACTCTTTAAAAGTTTTTTAAAGTTAACAGTCTTATGTATATCAAACCATATTTTTATTGGTAATTCATCAATAGAATTATAACAATCAAGCTCTAACTCTTTTTTCGACTTCTTCCAAAAACTTATTTTTGTAAACATCTATAACTATTTGTAAATTACTATCATTTAGTCCTACTATATTGCTTCCTAATTCTTCAAATAAATTTGTATCTCCTGCAAATGGATTAGCCTTTATCTCAAAACCACCCCTATAAGGTACAACCATAAAAGAATTATAAAAAGAACCGCTATCTTTTAAAGTTGGATTACTCGTTTTTTGTCCTTTTTTTCTCTTTTCAGTTATTGTAAAAGGTCTATACTCTCCATCTCTTAAAATTGTTTTACCTTTTAACGGTTTTCCTAAACTATCTTCTCCTAATTCATATAGTTGAGAAGTAGGTTCTCCCTCAGTATTTAAACGAATAACTAAATCCTGTAATTGCTTTTCTTGTGATATTTTAAAAGCAACTTCATTAACTTCTAAATCTGCAATACCCTGCAACTTATCTATCAATGAATCAAAGAACTTAGCCATATTACAAATTTAATAAAAAAAGGGAGGGTTTTAATCCTCCCTTAAAGATTAATCTTCATCTTTTTTGCTTGTAGACTTCTTAACCCTATTTTTAGGTTTAAGTTGTTTCCAAGCATCATCTAAATCTACTGCTAATTTACCTCGATAGAGTTTTTTAAACTCGTCCTTTGTCATTCCTTCAAATGAATTTTTATTAAATTCAGTATTTCCGATTTTAATGATCTTGTTATTTAAGTTTAAATTTTCCATAATATTAAGGTATATTAACTGTGAATTGTGCTAAATCAAGACTCTTACTTAATGGTCCAACCGCTGGATTAGTTACTATTAATTCATCTGCAGCGGTTTGAGCTGGTATAACAAAAGTGTATAAACCTGCTGTAACTGTAGATTCTGTAACCGATGTAACGGTAACAACCGAACTAGTAGTATTGTTAAATACTTGAAAGTCTGCTAACCCCATTCCTTCTGCAGGAATTAAAGAAGTTACACCTCCAAAAGAAGTATCTAACTGAACATCAAAACCAGTAGTAGTAATATTACTTACTGTTGTTGCTGTTACATCTACTAAACCACCAACCCCTAAAAGGTTTGCAGAAATATCACTACCCTCTATCATTCTTAAATTAGCATCATTTTCTAATTGAGAAATAATAAAAGATAAAGAATCTTTTTGTTTAGTTGTATCAGTTCCTTTAATTAAAGAAGCTGAGAAACTTTCATCTTGCAATAAGATAGGATCTAAATAACCATCTCTAGTTTTTTTACCTATTAAGTTTCCTGCTTTATCAATAAAGAATACTCCAATTGTTAAACATCTCCATTTTTGTAAGTTACCTAACAAAACTGGATCACCTTTAATTATTAACCCCGAGAATGATCTAGCTCCCTCTTGGATAAATACACTAGATGTATCATCAAAAGTTTCTGTAATATCTTCTGATCTTTCATCTGTAATATTTTTCAGTTCGGGAGTTGGATACCATCTACTTTTACCATTAACATCTTTTACTCTTGCATCTAAGTAGGTCTGGTCTAATATACCACCTGTTAAACCCGCTAATTCTATACCATTTATAGAACCATCTGGTTTTAAATACTCTACTAATATTGCTTGTTTTGTAACATCAAAGACTGGAAAACATGAGGGTCTACCCAAGTTACCGCCTCCTGTGCCACATGCACATAATACTGCCATCTTTTTAAATTTTAAAATTAATTACTTTGCATTTTAATTAATGCATTTACATTTATTGTCACAACTTAAATCTTCACGAATTTCCGCAAAGAGTCTCAATTCTATTCCAGATAAATTACAATCAAATATACTTTTTACCTGTGTTCCATTTTCGGACACATTAATCAGCGGTAAACAGTCGTATCGCATTTCGTCTGTGAATAGTTTTGAATTTTCTATTTTATTAATAAATAAATCTACCATTTGCTGCATCGGATCAATTACATAAGTATAATGATCGTCAGTTAACCAGTCTTTTGTATTAGCACTATTTAACCAGAATATCCTTAAATCAACTTCTCTATCTATCATGCTTTCTTTATCGGTATTCTTCCTATCTGTTAACGCTTCGAATAAATACGTAAAAGGACAAAGAATAGTTTTATCTGTTTGTGCATCTACTTCGTTTTGTGCCATTTTTAAAGTGCCATGTATGTATTCTGGAGCAGATATACTAAAAGAACTCACTACTGGCAATACAGCAACTCCAATAGATTGTATTGTTATACTTTGGTTTATTACAAAAGAAGTTACTTTATACTTACTAGCCCCTATTGTGTAAGTTTGAGCAATAGATAACCACCATGTACAATTAGTTTCCAAGGTGTAAGAACCCCCACCATTATCAATAACATTGTTAATTTCAATAGTTTCGTTTAGTGTTGGTATAATATTACCTATAATATCTACTGTTTGCTTATTCATTAATCTAAATATTGTTTTTTACAATGTATTTTAATCATAACGGATAAAGTATCTTCCATTGCTTTCCTGTTCATTCCTGTTTTAGAAACAAGGCTAGTACTAAATTTTATCTTACCACTTTCTTTATTTAGATGTTCTTCTTCCCATCTTATTTTTTGTTGCCTTTGAAAATCTAACATGTATGGGCTGCTCATTGCTTTTACTAAAACATCAGCAGACATAACTCTATCTTCTATTCTGTGATTAACATAATCCTCTAAAAAGGGTTCTCCAAAAAACCAAGCAGATACCAATAGTGTTACTACTGTGGCTAATGTTTTTGATATGTCTGTAATATGTTTCATTTTTTTATTATCTCTTTGATAAAAAACTCTGTCCTGTCCTCTAATGTTTCAATCCTATGCATATTTTGCTTAATTAAAATATGGTTTTCTTTTATTAAAATATGGTTTTCTTTCTGTGAATTTCCTAACTCGTTCATTGTTTCAGCTAAATCCTTAGCCGTTTTATAAAATTCTCCTTTTGCTTTTTGGTTTGCTTTTTTGTTTTCTGCTAATTCTTTATCTTGTATTCTGTTATCTTTTTCATTTATAATCTGCTTAATAATTCCCTCTTGTATTTTTTTATCGTGTTCTTTTTTAGTGTTATTTACACCAGTAAACCAAAATAAAAAAAGAGTCATGAGAACAAAACCCATACCCGCCAAAACAATGTCCATTAATAGCTTACCCTCTTCCATTTAAAACAACCTCCTGCAATTAAAAGTTAATAAATTATACTTCTTATCTTTTATTTCTTCCCATCTTCTATCAAAATAATCTACTGTTAAATTAGTATCTTCAATTATGTCTGTTTTTTTTATAACAGTATTGCAGATTATAGGCGTTTTACTCCCTCTTTTAAATCTTATTGTTTTATCATTGTATGTATATCTTACCGAACATTTAGGGCTTAAAGATGTTGCAGCACCTAAAAGAGTTAAAAATATAGTCGGCTTACTGTAAATACGTTGTATTTTATTTCTATCGTAATTATTACTTTTCATTCTTTCCCATTTATATCGATTTCTAAATATTAAAACATAAACAATAAGCACAATTGATGTAGTTGTAAAATAATTAAAAACATCAAAACTGTCTTTTTGTAAAATTATCATTTGCATACAATCAACAATGTTGTGTAAAAATATAATTACGCAAGCAGTTGTAAAAAACAGATTTAAAACTGTTTTCTCTGACCTATTAAAAATATAAAACGAAACTCCTAGCATCAAAAACCCATCCATTAAAAAATATAAATCATCACTATCGAAATATTCTGGTAAATACCTCATAAGTAAAAGCCATATTGCAAAAACTATTATCAATCTCTTTTTGGTCTTTCTTTTGGTCGTCCGTTCACCCAGTCACTTTCTGAACTCTTCAAAACTTGCTCATCTCTATTCTCTTGAATGGTTGCATCCAATTGTTTAACCAATGTTTTAATTTTCCTTACTATTCCTTTTTGTTCTTCATTCATAATTACTGGCTTAAATATTCATTAATGTCATTTATTATATTGTCGTGGATCTCTTGAGTGTAACCGTTATCTATATCGTCCTGAGTTATTCCACCAACAAATAATTTGTTTAGTCTTTTTCTTGCTGGTTTAAAATGTCCTCTAATCAACATTGTAGCAACAGGCATTAATTTACTGTAACAATAATCAATATTGTCCTCCGTCAACTCTCCAGATGCAAACCTTAATCCAAAATAAGTAGCCATTATTTCATTGAAAAGAATAACCCCGTTTCTTGAATTTTTCTTTAACTCTGGAAGTATAGGCTCAATCTGTCTATCAGATAATGCATAAATTTTGTTTAATACAATAACAACCTCTTTTAATACTGGTGTTGTTTCTGAAAAATCCCAGCCCCAATTTTGCTGCAAGTCCAAAGAGTCCCCATTTACGCCCAAATAGTCGGCTGTATTTAATGGGGGGTTATATTCATTGCAAAATTCATTAACTGCCAATGCTTCGCTATCAGCTTTTCTAAATTCTTCTAGGACTACTAAGCCCGTACCTATTTTTACTATACCTACTATCATAATTCTTGTATAAAATACATTGTACATTCGCCTGGTTTTTGGCTTCCATCGTATTCAATCTCTACATAATCCCCAGCCGATACACTTACATTTATTGTTTCAACTCCGCCATCATTGGCATTCATTGAACTCAACACAACCGTTTCTTCAACCACTCCATTAATATGTATTTTCATCCTAGTAGAAGTACTACCGTCCTTAGTCTTATATACCAACCTTGTTAATGTTCCATCAAATGCTATTGGTTGTCTAGTTTTTGGCTTTGTGCTATCATCAGCATCCGAACTTTTACCATTAGCAATTAAGAATTTACCAGTACTATCACTCTTTGCACCAAAAGGACAACAAGCAATAACAGGTTTATATCCTACTAATGTATTACCTACTCTTTTAACTACTTCACCATCTGCAATATCACCAATAACTAATGAATCTGGTCCACTCGTTTCTGTTATAGCTTTAACGCTTGGATTTGGATATGTACCATCTAAATCACCACCAGCCGAACCACTTGGAGGACCACCACCTGATACCACCTCTTCCCATCCTAAATCCTTTCTTGCGTACTGCTTACCATCGTTAGGGGCTTCTGGAAATGATACCTTTAATGTGTTTGCAGTTATTGCAGCTAAATCTGCACTTGTAGCAAATTTATTTATACCCTCTGGAATATCATCGGTACTTTCAAAACTTGCTTGTTTAAAAGTTCCATTAACATAAATAACGGCTTGTTGTAAAGTAGTGTTAACTATTAAACTACGTTCATCTGGCGACGTGATAGCTGTAATCTCTGCCTGTGTAAGACCTTGTATGATGTCTTGTATTTCCATTATATTAATATTCTAAATAGTCCATCTGCAATATTTCCATTTCTTGATACCTCCACCGTATTAACTCCTGTTCTTTCTACTCTCCAGCCTAAAGTTCTACCATCTGAAAGTCTAAATACTTCTGGTTTTAAATCTAAAGTATCTAAGTTATGAGTTGCTGTAAAAGTAGTTCTACCTCCTGCGAAAACTCTTGATATAGAACTTTCAGCACTATCTAAATCAACTGCAAAAAATGCTTTAGGTATGTTCTTAGTTAAAGCAATAATACCGTTATCAGCTTGATGAGTTTGTGTATAATCTGTAATACTTGGCGTATGTTTAACTATTAACTCTCCTGCTAATCCATCATTGTATGCTATCTGATTACAATAAGCTGAACCATCTGTTTTTACCTCTATATCATTTCCGCCAATAGCTACTGATCCAATAACATTTTGTTTAACAGTAGAATTTTTAGAACATACTACAGCACAATATTGATCTAAATTTATTGATGTAAAATCTGCTGAATCATTATTTGCTATTGTTATAGTTCCATATTTAGGAAACCCTATAAGACTAAGTACTAAACCATCCTCACTACCTTGTACAGCAGCGGTATAGGGATTGATAAAGGGAACTCCTGTAGATATGTACATATCTAAATCAGATAAAAACACAAAAGCCTCCTCACCATTAAGGTACGTACCAGTACCAAAAGCACCAGTAGTATCTTTTAAATCTAAATAAGCTCCTGTTGTAGATTCCGTTAAAGCAGTTCCAGCAGTCATATCTATATCACTAGTTCCTGTGGAATTATCCACTCCTAATACAGATGGTAACCCCTGTAAAACTACATCACTTAATAATGCAATAGTTCCATTTTTATCAGGATAAATATAAGTTCTAGTTGTTGAAGCTGTTACCAATGAAACATCAAACTTAGCCCTCTTTGAAGTATCTGCAGCACTTACAATAGTAAACTCGCTATCTGTAAATTGTATCTTTACATTTAAACGCCTCCAATCTGATAAAGCACCAGTATTATTATCTCTTCTGTATAAGCCACTTTGATAAGTTGTAAAACCTAATAATGTAGTTTTCTTCTCTACTAAATATATTTCTCCTACCGCTGGAGTTCCTAGCGTTATTGGTAAGTTTGATCTAAATTCTACTTGACCATTCCAACCAGTACCAGTACCACCACCACCCGAACCATCTCTATTTAAGTGTATTACTGGTCTCATGTTTTAAACACTAAATTAAATTCAACAGTACCAGTAGTATTAGCTACTGCATTATAATTTATTCTAACAAATAGCCATGCAAAATGTATATCATCAAATGGTTGATCAATAGCGGCATCAAGTGTAGGCGTTTCATAAGATGCCCAATCTATATTATTATTAGATACTTCAATAGTATAAGTAGGGTCTGCATCTAATCCAATCGCATTAGGGGCTAAACTCCAATTATAATTATAACATATTTCTATTGCATCTGAAATTTCAGAAACAGAAGCATCATGAGATTGTCCATCTGTAAATTCAAAATTTATTTTTATCGGCTTACTCATATCAAACTTATTAATTCTTTACATTGTCCGTTATATTTATCCCAATCATAACTATCTGGATTGTCGCAAATAATCCATTGAATAGCCCAATAAGATTCTAAAGACTCGTTATAGTTAGTAAATATATTTGTTTGTGTTGGCGTTGCTGATGTTGAATTTGCCTGATCGTTTAATTGTGGACCTGCTATATTGTTTTTTACTGGTTGATCCCTTAAGTACTCAAAGTAAATAAATAATGATAACATTTCTTTTATACCCTCGCTTCTTCTAATACCACAATCATCATCTTTACAAAATGGATTCCATATTAATTGAAACTTTGGATCAGTCGGTAATACTCCAGTTATTGCAAAGTCAGTAGCAAACTCTTCATAAAGTTCACAACCTAATAAATCCTGCAAGTATCTAACCTCAAACTTATCAATATAATCCTGTAAATCATCAGTAGTGAATATATCTTTAGCCGTTTCTGATTGACCTTTAAAATCTGATATTTGAATGTACAAACTCATTTTTTACCTCTACGTTTTCCAGATTTTGATTGTTTCTTTAATTTTTTCTTTGAAGCTCCTCCACCAATCTCTAAAGAAGCTCCTTGCTTTTCCACCTCAAATTGCATTTCTTCATAAGATTCAATATATCCTTCATTCATCCACCTTTCAATAGTTTGTGGTTTAGCATTAGGAATTATAGTTCCCCGCTCTATTCCTGAAGGATGCTCTTTTATAAATATTACTTTCATAAGTGATTGTTTTTACCACCAAAGCCCCGCTACTTTCATAGCGAGGTTTTGATTAGGTAGTTAGGATATTACAGTTTAGTAATAGCGATAATTGCAGCGTCAATGTCTGGCACGTGCATGAAAGCATTTGCATCAACATTTCTTACTAAGAAGTTTAATCTTTCGTAAGCCTTTACTGTAACTAACTCTTTTTCAAAGTTATCATTGTTTTCAAATCCAAATTCAACAGTAGTTCCTCTACGAGATACAACAGTTCCTTTAGTAGAATCCATTACATACATTTCGTTTGCAGGTACTAAAGAATTTGTAATAACTCTAACAGCTCCAATATTCATTCCATCAGAAGTAATCCAATTAGGAATTAAATAGTTGTTGTTAGCATCCTTTTCTAATGTCATTAAACATTTATCAGCAGGATTTAAAAGAGCTACATTAGCAGAAAATTTATTATTTAAACCAGCATCAGAAATTTGACATGAAGCTACTTGAATTAAATCTACTAAGGTTGGAGCTTGTACGCTAGTAGCGTAAGATCCAGCAGCAAAAGTAGAAGCAACAGCATCAACAGAATTAAGTTCTGGATAAACATCAGTCCCTAATAATAGACCCTCATCTACTTTTAAAGCAACATCAGTAGAAACTAAATCTCTAATTTCTCCGCTCACCCACTCATAGTCGTCCATCATATCAATACACACATCAACATAATCTCTAACTTTAGTGATTTGCAACGTTCTAACTTGCCATGTGATTTTAGAAGTGTGAGTTGAAGCAGCACATGCAGCAACATTTTTAGCATCTCTAACAACTGATTCCTGATCATTATACTTAATGTATTCTTTGTTAGTATTTCTTTGATTGAACAAAGAACGCATAAATGTTTGCCTAGTAGCTATCTGACCTACACCGGGAAGCATATCCGCAAAATCAGTACCAGAAGTAATATCGGAAGCACCTTGTGATGCTTTAATTTCTAATCTTATATTCTTTTGGCTTGATTCTGCTAATGTTTTTAACTCATCAGCTTTTTCAGTTAATGCAGTATAAATTGCATTCTTAAAAGTTACTGGCTCGTTTTCCGTTTTAGCCTCTACTTCTTTTACTAATTTAGCAATTACACCGCCTTGGTTTTCCAAAGTAGATTTCATTGCTGTAATATTAGCAGAAGTTAATTCTTTAATTTGAGCGTCTAACTCTTCTTTTTTTGCTCCATCTTCTTTAGACTTTGCAGTTAATTCTTCGATACTTTTCGTTTGCCAATCTAATAGACTAGCAAAATACTTAGCATTATCTTCTTCGTTTAGCTTTGCTATTTCCTCAGAAGACTTTACTTTAAATTCTTTCATTACTTATAATTTTTTGAAAGGTTAGTAATTATATTAATTGTTTTTGATTTGTCTTCTTCGGTATCTTTATTAGATGGCTGATTCAAATCAGTATCTTTTTTAGATGGCTCGATTAATTTCAAATCGGTAATTATTTGCTTCATTTGCAATACTTCCATGTTGATTAATCCACGTTGGTTTTTGCTTTCCGATAGCGATTTAAGTTGTACGTTTAAATTATCTAATCTCTCGAATAGATTTTTCTTAATTTTTTTATTCTTATCCTTAGATTTAGAACCTAAATAAGGAGTTAATTTATTTGCTCCAAATGATACTACACTAATTTCAAACAATTCTATTTCTTTAATTACCCAAAAATATCCTAACTCATCTGCCTTTTCTGGATTAATAGCCAAAGGATAAAACTCATCCCATGCCTCTCTCTCCATTTGTTCAGGACTATCTTGTGCAGCTCTTATAATATTTTTATACCTAAATCCTATTGAATGA
>JABSPO010000003.1 GCA_013214625.1 Flavobacteriaceae bacterium | reverse complement strand
AAATACTTAATAAATATAGTTAGTGTACTGTAAATATTGATGTTTATTACGATGTAAGTGTTTATTGTCGTTTGTAATCGTATAATAATACGTATTTATAGATTTAAACAATTTTCAAAAGAAGCATAGAAGTTATTACAATCAACAAGAGCGAACATATTACAAAGTTACAAAGGGAATAGCTATATTTTTATAATGGAATAGTATTTCTATCAACAATGTTTTTTGTCAAAAACTACACTTTTTAAGGCTAATGACACTTTAACTACACCGTGTTTTAAAAGTGTAGCAGTTTAATTGTTTGTTAGTCAGTAGGAAATAAAGGAATAAAATGTGTAGTTTAAAATAACATTACTTACCACTAAGCTTACCCTTAAAAAAACAAAACCCCGTAAACATTGAAGTTACGAGGTTCTTTTGAGGTGTCGAGCGGATTCGAACCGCTGTAGATGGTGTTGCAGACCACTGCCTAGCCGCTCGGCCACGACACCCTAATATGTAAGCAAATGTAATAAGATATTTTTAATTAGCAACGTTCTTTACTTAAAAGAATAGTAACTTTCTCAACATTACCACCCATTGGCGGATTTATTTTAGAAACGGCAACTTCAGCACTGGTCACTAAAGCACTCTCTTTAAATATTCTATCTAAAATTCGCTGCCCAACTACTTCTAATAACTTTGAACGAATTGCCATTTCTTCTGCAACAATTTTATTTAACAACACATAGTCAACAGTGTCATTTAAATCGTCTGTAAGCGCCGATTTTGATAAATCAGCACTAACGGTTACATCAACTTGGTATTCGCTTCCTATACGCCCTTCCTCGGTTAAACAACCGTGAAAAGCATATAATTTTATATTTTCAACTTTTATAATTCCCATAATAAATAGATTAGTTTAATATAGCTGCAATACCAGGTAAAACTTTACCTTCTAAACTTTCTAACATTGCTCCACCACCCGTACTTACATAACTTACTTTTTCACTCAATCCAAATTGTTTAGCTGCAGCCACAGAATCTCCACCACCTACTAATGAAAAGGCTCCGTTTTCTGTTGCAGCAACGATAGCATTACCTAAAGCTATTGTTCCTTTTGAAAAGGCTTCTAATTCAAACACACCTAATGGTCCGTTCCAAAGTATTGTTTTTGATTTAGCCAATACTGCAGCAAATTTTACACTAGTTTCAGGTCCTACATCTAAGCCCATCCATCCGTCAGGGATTTTTGTAGTATCTACTATTTGTGTAT
Organism: Flavobacteriaceae bacterium; assembly: GCA_013214625.1. Classification (GTDB taxonomy): domain Bacteria; phylum Bacteroidota; class Bacteroidia; order Flavobacteriales; family Flavobacteriaceae. Next base: position 39,268 of record JABSPO010000003.1, on the reverse strand, counting down.
TCGCATCATTTGAAAAATTATCAGCAATTACAGCATCTACTGGTAAATGAATTTCTACTCCTTTAGTTTTTGCTTTTTCTAAAATAGTTTTTGCAAGGGCTAAATATTCATCCTCTACTAAAGAATTTCCAATTTGTCCGCCCAATGCTTTTATAAAGGTAAAAGTCATCCCTCCACCAATAATTACATGATCAACTTTATCTAAAATATTTTCAATAATGGTAATTTTAGAAGATACTTTTGCTCCCCCTAAAATTGCAGTAACTGGCTTTTCTCCAGAAGCCATTACTTTACCAATACTTTCAATTTCCTTTGCTAGTAAGCTTCCAAAACATTTGTTTTCTCCAAAATAGGAAGCCACAACACTTGTAGAAGCATGTGCTCTATGAGCAGTTCCAAAAGCATCGTTTACATAAATATCACCTAATTTAGATAATTGTTCTGCGAAGTTTGGATCTCCTTTTTTCTCTTCTTCATGAAAGCGTAAATTTTCTAACAATAGAATTTGCCCATCTTCTAAATTAGCAACCGCCGCTTCGGCAACCTCTCCTACACAATTTTCTGCAAACTGAACATCAACACCAATAACATCTTCTATCGTATTAACAATATGTTTTAATGAAAATTCATCTTGCACTCCTTTTGGCCGTCCTAAATGTGACATTAATACACAACTACCACCATCTTCTAAAATTTTAATAATAGTTGGTTTAGCAGCTTCAATACGTGTAGCATCAGTAACTTTTAATTCATCATTTAAGGGTACGTTAAAATCTACGCGAATTAATGCTTTTTTTGAGTTGAAATCAAAGTGGTGTATGGTCTTCATTTGTGTATGTTTATTATTTAAATCCCACCAGCGGGTTTAATTACTCGAGGGCCACCTCGAACGAAAAATGTTATTGTTTATTCATACCTCATGTACTTGCATCGAGGAAGTTGATTGGGCATGATAAATACGTTTTGCAAAGATAGTTTTTTATGTGAATGATTGAAACTACTTTTTAAGTTTAGATAATCCTTGACACAGACTATTATCATACCAAATGATATTTAAAAAGGCACGAAATAAAAAATAAAAAAGGCTTGTGCTCAACTTGACTGGGTAAATAATTTAATAGTGAGGTTTTGAATTTTAGTTGGTATTTAGATTATATTTGTCTGATGGATTTCTCAAAAATCATAGGACAAGAACATTTAATTAGTCATCTTAAGACTAGTGCCGATAATGGACGTATTCCACATGCACAATTGTTTGTGGGGCCAGAAGGTTGCGGTACATTAGCTACTGCAATTGGGTATGCACGTCATATACTTTGTGGAGTTGATAATACTGCTTGTAATTTAAAAATGGATAAGTTATCACATCCTGATTTACATTTTGCTTTCCCAGTAGCTACCAATGACAAAGTAAAGCGTCATGCGGTAAGTAATTTATTTTTGGAAGATTGGCGAACTTTTGTAGCCGAACAACCCTATGGTAATTTATTTGACTGGTATAAGTTATTAGGAGTAGAAAATAAGCAAGGACAAATAGGAGTTGATGAAGCCTTGGATGTGGTGAAGAAATTAGCCCTAAAATCCTATGAAGGGGGGTATAAGATTATGATTATTTGGATGGCAGAAAAAATGAATACTTCTGCTGCTAATAAGTTATTGAAATTAATAGAAGAACCGCCTAATAAAACAGTTTTCTTATTAGTTACCGAAAATGAAGATCAAATAATAAATACGATTAAATCCCGTTGTCAACTATTGCATTTCCCTGGGTTATCAGAAGATTCAATTGTAAAAGAATTAGTAGCTACTAATGAAGTATCTCTAGCTGAAGCTACAAAAATAGCACATCAAGCTGATGGAAACTACAATAAAGCAGTTGCTCTTTTAAGTAAAGATTCAGAAGATTTACAATTTGAAGAATGGTTTATTACTTGGGTTCGTGCTGCATTTAGAGCAAAAGGGAATAAAACTGCTATAAACGATTTAATTGCCTGGAGTGAAACGATTGCAAAAACCGGTAGAGAAACACAAAAACAGTTTTTAAATTATTGTTTAAATTTTTTCCGTCAAGCTTTATTACAAAATTATACCGCTACGGATTTAGTGTTTTTAGAAATACAAACAAAAGGGTTCTCTTTAGAAAAATTTGCGCCATTTGTACACGGGAATAATATTTTAGCTATTAATACCGAATTAAACGACGCTATTTACCATATTGAACGTAATGGGAACGCTAAAATTATTTTAACAGATCTTTCTATTAAATTAACACGTTTATTACACGCAAAAAAATAGTTTTTTTATACTACTAAAAGTAGTGTATTTACCTTACTCTAATAGGGTAAAATCGAATATCATATAATAGTTTTTTTATTTTTCATAGGGAAAAAACATATCTGACTGTTTTAAAGTTAAGTAAGAATATTCTTTACTATTAATCTTAAAACTTATTAATGATGAAAAAAAGAACCAATTTGTTTTCGTTAATCTTATTAGTGGCTATGTGTTTTATGCTCTCCTGTAATGAAAGTGATGATGCTAATGTTGATCCTGCATCAAAATCATTAACACAACGACTAAAGGCAACTTTAAATTCAGCCAGAGCGGCCAATTCTAGTACAAGCAGTGATGATAATACTAGTTATGATTCTGATTATGGTGACGACTGTATGGAAGAATTTGATTGTTTTGAGTTTGTTTTCCCTTTAATAGTGATACAAACAGAGGGAACTCAAGTAACTATTGCTGATAGTGATGCTTTATTTGATTTCTTTGAAAATCAAGAAGATGATTATGAACCAGATTTTGTTTATCCAATTACCTTAGATTTTGATGATGGAGAACAAGAAATAATGTATGATGAACAAGATTTAGAAGAAGCTTTTGATTATTGTGAAGATGATTTTGAATGTTTTGATATTGTTTTCCCTATCACGATGGTTGATGATGCAGGAAATGAAGTAACTATTAATAATGAGGAAGAGTTTTATACGTTCTTTGATGCTCAAAATGATGCTTATGAACCTGAAGTGGTTTACCCAGTTGATGTAATGGTAAATGAAGAAATTATAACGATTATTTCTGACGATGAAATGGAAGAATTATATGAAATGTGTGATGGTGATTGGGATGATGTAATGTGCTTTGATATGGTATATCCATTTGATATGATTTCTGATGGTGTGACAACTACAATTACTGATGAGGATGTGTTTTTTGATTTTATAGAAAGCTTAAATGTTGAACAAGAAGTAGATTTTATATATCCTTTTGAGGTTATTGATGAAGAAATGAATCAAAGCATAACCATTACAAGTTTAGAGCAATTTGAAGACCTTTATGATGACTGTGAAGATGGTTGGGATTATGAAGATTAACACTTAACTTATAAATTATAAAAAGAGGCTGTATGAAATTTTACTTTTCATACAGCCTCTAACTTTTAAAAATTCAAACGAAACACTAAGTTTGGTGTAAAACGCAAGCCATAACTTGTTTGCTCAATAATTTTATAATCAAACTCTTGAGTAACTTCATTGTATTGACTATCCAATCGGAATGTCTTTTCTAATTCGTTTTTGTGGTCATAAATATTAATAAAAGAGACACCAATTCGTGCTTTAGTAGTTTTAGAATTATTGATATAGAAATCATACATCACACTAGCATTTAGTTTATGGTAGGTTTTTAGTCTTGACACATGTTTATTTTCATAAATAATTTCAAATGATTCATCACTAATACCGGTGGCGTTTGTGTACGGTTTCCCTGTTGCTGCATTCCAACCTAGAGAGAGCTGTAAGTTTTTATAGGTGTAGGTATTAGATAGTGAAATGACATGTGTTTGATCAAAATTTCCTAAAAAAGCATTACCATTATTTAAATTACTGAAAAAGTAATTGGTTTTACTTAAGGAATACCCCAACCAAGTTCTAAAGTTTTTAATTCGCTTTTTTACTAAAACATCTACGCCTATTGATTCACTTTTTCCTGTAGAAAATGTAGATTCATTTTCGTCAACAGTAAAAAAATCTTTTAAAACAGTTAGCCCTTTAATTTTTTTATAATAGGCATCTATATCTATTTTCCAACCTTGTTTTTCGTATAAAACACCTAAAGAGAATTGTCGGTTATTAATAACAGGCCTATCTTTATCGGCTAAAATCCATAGGCTATTCCCCAAACCTAAATCATTTTGAGTTTCTGATAATACTTTACTTATTGATTGATTTTTTAGTTCTAAGGATGTTTTTACACTCCAATAATCCCTTAATTTATATTTTAAAAACAAACGAGGTTCAATAAATTGTTTATTGATAGTACTAACTATACTCGCGCGAATACCTGTTTGAAACGTCCATTTTTTATCTTGAAAAACATATTCATAAAATAGCGAGTGAATGTTTAGCTTATCGTTATCTTTTTCTTCAAAATGAAATTCAGGGTCATTATTATAATCAGTAGTAATATTATAATCAATAGAATTAGAAACGATATCATATCCTATTTTAAAAGAATTTTTACGATTAGGTAAATATTGTAAGCTTAAGTTTGCTCCCAAATCTATAATATTATTAATAGTATTTGAGGTATATGAATCATCAGACCCAAAAGTATCAGAGTACCCATATTTTGATTTATAATCAGAACTATAACCACTAGTTTCTAAACTCATTTTATTTGATAATAGAGCCTCCCATTTAAGATTAAAACCTTTATTAGTTAAATCTAAATAATCATGAGCTTCTATATCATCAAAATCTACGTAGCTTATTTTTGCAGCATAATCTAGCTTATTAACGACATATAAATTGCTAAAACTTATGGTGTGTTTGCTGTTAGGTTTCCATACCGTTTTGAAATTATAATCAGTGAAATAAAATCTATTTTCCAACTCTTCAAAAGTATTATTCTCTAGTTGGGCACTTACACCATCCACTTTAGTATTTTGAAATACTTTATTACTCATTTTTTTAAAAGTGATGGTTTTTAAAACATCAGAATAAGAGCGACGGACAGATGCGGTTAGACTTAATTTATCTTTTACAATAGGAGTTTTTATAAAAGCATCTGCTTGAATTAAATTAAAACCAATCCCTATGGTTAAACTATCATGAACTTTATCTGAGGAGCGAATATCTATAACTCCAGAAATACGATCACCATACTTTGCACTAGTACCGCTCCGTGATACGTTTATTGATTCAGTTATATAAGGATTAAAAGCTGATATATGTCCGAAAAAATGTCCTTGATGGTACATTTTAATTCCATCCCATAACACTAAATTTTGGTCAGGTGTACCTCCTCTAATATGTAACTCAGATGCTGATTCATTAGGACTTGAAATACCCGGAAGCAATTGTAAACTTTGTAAAACATCTGGCTCTGTTAAGCCTGGAAGAATACCTAAATCATCGGGGGTTATTTTTATAGAACCATCACTTTCAATTTTATCAAAACCAATAGTTAGGTATTCGTTTGAAATTAATACTTCATCTAAATCTGTAGTTGATATAACCTGATCAAATACAGCCCTTTTTATGATGATGTTTTTAGCATCTAAAAAATGAAATTCAAGACTTGTTTGTTGTTTAATAAGTTCCAATATTTCTTCTAAAGTATTGGTTCCTGAAAGCGTGATTTTTTTATCAGTTAATAGGTTATTATTGAATGCAAAACGGACAGAAAACTTAGCCTCTAAATCAGGGATTATAACTGATAACGGTTCATCTAAATACTCAAGCTTTTGTTCTTGAGCACTTAGATGAACCGTTATAAATAAAATTATTAAAAATACTATTTGCCTCATTAATACTTTTGAATACGAACATTACTGTTGGCATCAAAGGTATAGCGAATTTCCATAGTATCAAAAATAGTTATTAAAGCTTGTTGAAGGTTGGTATGTGAGAACCTTCCTGAAAAATAAGCATCTTGTAGGTTTTCTTTTCCTGAAACAGTAATATTATACTGCCTTTCTAGTTCCGTAACAACATGGAAGATTGCTACGTTATTAAACGAACTTTCTTGAACAGTCCAACTAGGTTTCGTTTCAACAATGGTATAAGGGGTTGCAATATGATTCTGAATACTAATAGCATTACCAGGGGTTAAAATATGATTTAATTTTCCAGAACTAACTTTAACTTTCCCTTCAAAACAAGTAACATTATAAAAGTCATTTCTTGAATTTACGGTAAACTGTGTTCCTAAAACAGCAACTGAACCTTCCTTTGTAATTACAGTAAATTTAGATCCTTTTTGAACTTTAAAATAAGCTTCTCCAGTTAAATCTAAGGTTCTGTTGTTTTTCCAGTTAAATGTATTAAAAGCAATTTCAGATCCTGCATTTAATAATACTTCAGATCCGTCAGGCAATTCAAAATTGGTTTGTTCAGCTAGTTCAGCAGTATAAGTTGTTTCTTGAAAAAAGAGAGTATACCCTAAAAAGAGTACTACTGAAGCTGCAGCTGCATACGCCCAATTAGGAAAAAGTGTTCGTACTTTAGTTACTGGTTTTTCTTGCTGTTTAGCAATTTTATCTAATGTAGCAGCGAAGTTTTTTTGTTGGTTATAATCAGGGGCTTCTAACTCATCTACTACATCAATAAGAAATTTATAGTCAGCATAAGCGCTAGATTTCTTAAAATCCTGCAACTCATTTTCAGGCATTTCGCCTGCTAACCATTTTGCTAAATATGTATCGTCGTTTTGATGTTTCATTATTATACTTCAAGAGTTTTCTTATACTTAAAACAGTACAGAGATTAAAAACCCTACTTTTTATTTTTTAAAATGTTCAATTTCTGATCGTAAACTCACTAATGCTCCGTGCATTCTTTTCTCAACAGCCTTTACGGAGATGTCTAACATTTCAGCAATTTCCTTATATTTTTTATTTTCTATTCTGTTTAATAAAAATACTTCGCGTTGCTTTTCTGTTAAATTAGCAATAGCCCTATCTAACTCTCCTTTGAATTCTTTTTCTCTATAAACAAACTCAGGACTTTCGTGTGTTGCTATAGAAGTAAAAGATTGTTGGTGTTTTAAAATCACTTTCTTATGAGCAACTTCGTTTAAAAAGGCATTATTTGCTAATGTATATAAGTATGATTTTGCTTTTTCAAAAGGTACTTTTGCACAATTATTCCAAAGTTTAACAAAAGCATCTTGAGTTAAATCTTCTGCCTGCGCGGAATCCCTGCATTTGAAATAAATGAAGTTTCTTATTGTTTTTGAATGGGTATTAAAAACCTCTTCAAAAACACGTTGTTCACAAACTGACTTTGTATTAGCAGGCATTAAATAGAATTTTTGATAAAGCTAATAATTTTATAACAAAGTATAAGCTTTAGACACTAGTTTTTAGGTTTTAAAATAATCATATAGTTTTAATTAGGGTTTTTAGGTTTGAGCTTGTTTCATAGGTATAAGAATATAAAAATAAGCTATGATGAAGAATCTTAAAAAAGAAGTAGTAATATTATTTGTTGCAGTTGAAGAAGAAAATGTAAAACAAATTAAGACTACCAAGTCAGTTAATTGTAAAAAAGAAAATGAAGTAAATGAGCTTACTGAAATATGGGAGCTTGTTAAAAGCTAATGACCATTTATTCCTGTTAAAGAGATAAATTGAATTTAAAATTTAAAAAGAGATGTTAGCAATAGCATCTCTTTTTAGGTTTTTTATACATTTAATTATGTTGTTTCAAATAATTCCCTACAAACTTAGTAGGGGTTTGTGTTTTGAACTTGTTTCATTTATATATAACCTAAAAAAGTAATATTATGAAAAAGTTTAGAGCGATGCATTATCTAAAAAGGATTGCATTAATGGTGTTTATTGTTACAGCATTTGTGTCATGTAGTAATGACGATGATTTTCTAGAAAAAAATGCTATCAACCAAAACAGCGGAAATTCTTCGGACGGATCAAGTACTGGACAAGGAACAGGAAACCAATCCAATAACCCAATAGGAAATGACGGCGAAATAACACTATATAAAGTTAGTGGAGACGTTATTACTAAAATTCAAGATTATCAAGTTAACGGTCAAAATTTAGCTTTTCAGCAGGATATTGCAAAGCATAATGAAATATGGGAGTTGGTAAAAAAAATAGTTCCAATTAGTTACCGAACAAAAATGAGTGAATTTTTAATCTACTCAGGAAGTGCAAATCAAACTGCAGGATTTGTAGTGCAAACAAAACAAGATTTATCTGAATGGAAAATGGGTATTGCTATTGATTATGCGTATCAAGGGGCATTTAATGAAGGAGGAGAACTTGCATATACTGTAATACATGAGTTTGGACACATGTTAACATTAAATAATAGTCAGCTTGACTCTAGTATTTCGGAAGCTTCATGTACTAATTATTTCCCAGGAGAAGGATGTGCAAAAGAAGCTGCTTATATTAATAAGTTACAAAGAAGTTTTTGGGCAGATATTTGGAGCCAATACCAACAAGCGCAAGTAAGTCAAAGTGCTATGCAAGGGTTTTACACGACTTATAATAGCAGGTTTGTTACACAATACGCATCAACTAACCCAGGAGAAGATATAGCAGAAGTGTTTGCAGTTTTTGTAACACGTGCAGGTGGAGTAAACGGCTCATCAAAAGCAGAACAGAAAATACAGTTAATGTATGATCATCCGGAATTAGTAGCGCTTAGAAATTACATCCGTGGTAATATTTCTTCAAGAAGTTTAAAAGGAAGCTTTGTATTACCTGCACCGGGAAGTTGGAAACAAGCAAATAGGATAGGAAATCCATACAAAAAATGTGGACATTAATTATAAACGGAGGTTGTCAGATTGAGCTTGTCGAAGTTAATATTGATAATAAATATGATAGAATAGTTTGTTTTTTCAGACAATCTCCTTTTTTCTAAAAATAATCAATTATGAAATATTATATAATAAGTTTAATAAGCGTTTTAATAATGTCGTGTAAATCAAGTCATTTATCTCCTAAAGATTCCTTAGTGAGTATTTCTAAAAACCCTTGTTTAAAATACTGTGAAGTATACGATTTGCATATTTATTCTGATGGTACTTTTGTGTATAAAGGAGTATTGAATGTAGATAAGAAGGGAACTTATCAAGGTCAAATTTCTAAAGAAGCCCTTTCAGAAATTAAAGCATTGTTAGAAAAAATACCGCAAGAGCACACCCCTATAAAAGGAAGAGATATTGCATCGATAACGATTAAATATAAATCAGTAAACAACACCTACAAGTATAATAATATCTATTTAAAGGATATTAACAGTTTTGCCGCAGAAATAGTAAAGTCAATCCCTTAACTTTGGAAATAAAAGATGAAAAAAACGGGATTGATTCTTGGGTTACTATTTTTAATTATAGCGTGTAAGAAAAACTATACGAATTATAACAACGTACAGGCAGAAGCAAGTTGCGGACAATGTATGTTTGATATGGATGGGAGTGGTTGTGATTTAGCAGTAAAGATTGAGGATGAGTATTATTTTATTGAAGGAACAGCAATTGACGATCATGGTGACGCGCATGCTGATGATGGATTTTGTAAAGCAATTAAGAAAGTTACTATTAGTGGTAAAGTTGCAAATGGAAAAATAAATATTTCTTCTTTTAAAATTAACGAGGAATAGTTTTTCAAAAGGTCTTTTAGTAGATGATTTAAGTCTTCTTATCTAAGATTCAATAAATTTAAAAAACAACTACGAGGTTATTCTGTTACCAATGGTATCTTAAAGTTAAATTTAAAACAAACTTTATGAAAAAATTAGTAGCAGAATTCATTGGAACTTTTTGGTTAGTTCTTGGGGGGTGTGGTAGTGCTGTTTTAGCCGCTGGATTTCCTGATGTAGGAATTGGATTTGTTGGGGTAGCCTTTGCTTTTGGTTTAACTGTATTAACTATGGTGTATGCTGTAGGGCATATTTCAGGAGGTCATTTTAATCCGGCTGTCACCATAGGTTTATGGATGGGTGGTCGTTTTGACGTTAAAGAAATTCCATCTTACATAATATCTCAAGTTATAGGAGGTATTTCCGGAGCTGGAGTGTTGTATCTTATTGCTACAGGAAACGGAAGTGATGTAGGTAATTTCGCTGCCAATGGTTTTGATTCCTTGTCACCAGGTGGTTATAGTATGACTGCAGCATTAGTAACTGAAGTTGTAATGACTTTTATGTTTCTAATCATTATTCTTGGAGCAACACATAAAAATGCAAACACAAAATTTGCAGGAATCGCAATTGGTTTAGGACTAACATTAATACATTTAATTAGTATTCCTGTTACCAATACATCTGTAAATCCTGCCAGAAGTACAAGTCAAGCATTATTTGCCGGAGGTGAAGCTATGGGACAGTTATGGTTGTTTTGGGTTGCGCCAATTGTAGGAGCAGTATTAGCCGGAATAGTATATAAGTTTATGGCGCCAAATGAAGAGTAACCCACCAGTGGGCTTAATTCCTTGAGGTTTTTTTTGAATTAAAAATAGTATTGTTAATCCATATCTCGTGTATTTGTACCGAGAATATTGATTTAAAAAGGAGTATAAAAAAAGCCGCTATTAGCGGCTTTTTTTATTGGCATGAATTTAATTCAAAAATTTCAGTTTATAGAATATTACATTCCGTAAGACTTCCTAAACTAGTAAATTCAATTACTCCTTAACTATTTTATCAATTAATACACCTTTTGTAGATGTTACTTTTACTACATAAATCCCACTCGAATACTGGGATATGGCTATTTGTTTTTCCGTTGCTGTTCCTAAAATTTTCACTTCTTGTAATAGCCTTCCGTTTATATCGTATAAAGCAATACTTTCTAAATTGTTATTACCTGAAATTTTAATAAAATTATTGGTTGGATTAGGGTAAATTTTAAGGCTTGAATCTAGAATATAGTCAGAAACCCCTAAGACCGCAACTGTAGTAATTTCTGTGTCTGTTATAATTGGGAAATTATAGTCAAAATAAATTTCTGCTTTGTTTTCAAACGTATCATTTACTACTAATGTAGGAATCGTTTTTATTTTAAAAGCAACAAAACCATCATTGTTGGCATCATCAAACGGTAAATTTATATTTTCAAATATAAACTCCACCTCATTAGTGTTTTTAATTCTTGTAGTATACTCATGACTTCCATGTAATGGTATTAATGTACTCACATCATACATTGCTGTATCAATAACATCCTTAACTACAATATTTACTGCACTTGCAGAACCTGTGTTTTCAAAACGAATAACATAGTGTACATATTTGCCTACTTCACTTGGTGCTATTGTTTTCCCTTCCAAACATGTTTTATCGTTAGGATCATGAGAGTTTATAACTATTTGGTTTAACTCTGATACATTATCCAAAGGTGTTTCATCACCTGAAACTGGATTTATTGTTGCAGTCAAATCTAAAATATCATTTCCATTTACTGGAAAATTAGGATCTGTAGGCGTATTTATATTTAAGGTAATATTAATCACACCGGATTCAAAAGGTTGTAAATTTGTATAGCTCCATGACAACAAACCTGTACTTTGTGTAGCTATACTTGGTGTAGCCGAAACTAAATCCAACACATCATCATTAAAGCTAAAATCAATTGTTCCAGATAAAGCAGTAGTTCCTTTATTTTTATAAAACAGTTGATAGTCTGTATCCAAACCAGGTATTGCATCTGTTATTGGCAACAGTACTATTTCTAAATCGTTAAACGGTCCGTTTGGAGTTACACAAAAATCTTGTGCATAAGGACTTGTATCCGTAGGAAAATTTATTGTAAGACTTGAAGGAGAAACATTAAAATAAGTAGGATTCTCTACTTGAGGCGTTATGGTATACGTACCTGTTCGTACTGGAATGTTGCTATTACCTGTAGTATTACCTATAAATACTCCAGAAGTAGCGCCATCATTTATATTGTATTGTAAAAAGGGAAAGGAGTTATCTCCTGAGTCACAGCCATTTAGGCTCGTGTCAAGTGTAGCTTCCAAGTTAACCATATAAACGGTTCCTCCTGGAGTAAACGAACAATAACTACTTACAGAGCAACTGAAATGATAGCCATACCCATCAGTTTTTGCCTGCACTTGTTGTAGTTCATTTTCATCTACGCAGATGTATGTTAAATTTATATTGTTTGAAAAATTTAAAGAATAATCATTTATAATTACAGACCCGTTTTTTAAATTTAGTATTTCTAATGAATTGTCATTACAATGTAAAAAAATTAAACCTGTATTTGCACTTAAATCTAAACTTGTTAATTGATTGTACTCACAACGCAAAGAAGTCAAGGCAGTATTTACATCTAAACTTGTCAATAGATTTTGCCTACAATTTAAAGTTGCCAAAGCTGTATTTACATCTAAACTTGTCAATAGATTTTGAGTACAATGTAAAGTTGCCAAAGTTGTATTTACATCCAAACTTGTTAATTGATTATCATTACAATTTAAAAACGTCAAAGTTGTAGCTCCACTTACATCTAAACTAGGTAATTGATTAGCCCAGCAATTTAAAGTTGTCAAAGCTGTAGCTCCATTTACATTTAAACTTGTTAATTGATTTGAATGACAACGTAACTCTGTCAAAGCCGTATTCGTACTAACATCTAAACTAGTTAATGGATTATATTCACAAGTTAAATCTTCCAAAGCTGTAGCTCCACTTACATTTATACTCGTTAATTGATTATTCCGACATTCTAAATCTATCAAAGCGGTATTTGCACTTAGATCCAAACTAGTTAATTGATTAAGCTTACAGTCTAAATAATTCAAAGCAGTATTTGCACTTACATCTAAACTTGTTAATTGATTCGAATGACAAATTAGCCAAATTAAAGCAGTATTATTAGAAACATCTACACTTGTTAATTGGTTTTGAGAAAACAATAGCTCAGTTAAAGCAGTATTATTAGAAACATCTAAACTTGTTAATTGATTTCCACTACAACTTAGATAAGTTAAAGCTATAAAATCCTCGATACCTGTCAAGTCGGAAATATTTTTAGAACCACAACTGATAAAACCTGTATAAGCTGTAGCTTCAGTTACCTGTATTTCGGCATCGCCATTGGTATTTATAGCTGTATTGCCTACTAAATAAGCTTTAAAGTTAGCGTCTGGAATAGCTACATTTTGTGCGAAAGTAATTGTGGTAACAATTGATAATAATAATAGGAGTGCTGTTTTTTTCATAAAACATGTTAGTTTTTTAATTTTCAAGCGAAAATATAACATAATTATATTTATCACTACTTTTGGGAGGGTGTTATCACGAATTTTAGTTAGGTTTCTTCATCGTATTTAGATAATTTAAAAAGAATAAAAACTTCGAAAAAAAATCATAGAGGTTAGTAGGTGATTACATATCCACATAAGTTTAATCTGCGATGCTTTACTGATAATAATGAACTTTATATTTGTTTGTTTGAGAAGGTAGTTTTTTTTTAACAAATGGAAATAATAACTAATTAATGATAGCTGTCTCCTCGAGCGCAGTCGAGAGGTTTATTGCATCAGCAGGTCTCGACTGCGCTCGACTAGACAATAAATAAGTGGTCAAAAATTAAATCTGTCAATTGTAGCGCACAATGTCATTAAGTTAACAAGTCTACATACTACATTGAGCCTATCGAAATGCAATTGATAATCAATACTTTGTTGGTCTTCGACAAGCTCAGACTGACATTTGAATTCCTTAACCTAATGAAATTGTGCGCTCGACTTGACAGTAATTAAGACAAAGTTTCAGACACTCTTACAAAATCTGTGTAAGTTTTAATACCTAAGGTTAGTATGCTACCTTGAGGTTTTTTATTGATTAGTTTTTAAACATATACAAAAACAGGGTTAGGCTACTTATAGCCTAACCCTGTTTTTTTAACTTACACACTTCGTGGAAAAGTGTCTAAAAATTACTCAGCTGCTGAGTATGATTTATTTAAATTATCAAGGATATCAGTTGTGATGTCATTCTTTTCAGCACCATATAAAACACTACCTACTTTGTTTTTTCCGAAAATATAAGCATATCCATTAGCCTCACCGTAAGTAGAAATAGCTTCATCAATTGTTTTTAATAAGCTATCAATTTCAGTTTGACTTTGTTGGGCCATTAATTGTTCTTCTTGTTGTATTTGTTGTTGTAATAACTGACTTTTTTGCATGTACGGAGTATATAACTCCTGTTGCTTCTCCTTGCTGAAATTAGCACCTTTAGCCTGTAAAGCTGCTCCTTCAATTTGTAAAAACTTCCCTATACTATCTTTTTTCTTTGCTAAGGCTTCAACTTTAACTTTGTATTTTTCTTCAATATCTTTACGCTCTTGATACTCTTCAATTAATTTTTCATTGTTTACAAAAGCGGTTTTTTCTTGTTGACAAGAAAATAAGGCTACAGATGCTAAAGCTATTACGATTATCTTTTTCATTTCAATACTTTTAATTATAGTTTATTTACAGCGAAAATATAAAAATTAAAGCAAATTATGCAGAAATAATTTACTCAAAAAACTTCATTAAAATACTGTACTTTTGTCTTTTAGAAATTATCCACACTTGTGGAAAACAACACATGATATGAAAATAGCAATAGGGAACGATCACGCTGGAACAGAATATAAGTTTGAAATTATTAAATTACTAGAATCAAGAGGAATTACAGTGACTAATTATGGAACTAACGAAAATTCAAGTGTTGATTATCCTGATTTTGTACACCCTGTAGCTAATGATGTTAATACACAAGAAGTTGATTTTGGAATATTAGTATGTGGTAGTGGAAATGGTGTTTCTATGACTGCAAATAAGTACCCTAACGTACGTGCTGGATTATGCTGGACAAAAGAAATTACGGAATTAACACGTCAGCATAATGATGCAAATGTATTAAGTATCCCTGCTCGTTATACCTCAATTCAACAAGCTTTAGTGATGGTGGAAACATTTTTAGATACTGATTTTGAAGGTGGTAGACACCAAAATAGAGTTGATAAAATTACTTATTAATATGGTTAAATTTAAAACGATAACTTTTTCAGAATTTACTGTAAAAGAATTATATGAAACGCTTCAGTTACGAAGTGAAGTATTTGTGGTGGAACAAGATTGTGTGTACCAAGATATTGATTTTAAAGACCAGAAAGCACTACATGTTTTAGGGTATAAAAATGATAAATTGGTTGCTTATACGAGAATTTTTAAACCTGGAGACTATTTTAATGAAGCCAGTATTGGTAGGGTCGTAGTTCATGAAAACGAACGTAAATATGGCTTTGGACATGATTTAATCAAGGAAAGTATTATAGCAATAGAGAAACAATTTAATACTACAACTATTCATATTTCTGCTCAAACTTACTTAGAGAAATTTTACAATACTCATGGTTTTGTAAAGAGTGGAGATGGATATTTAGAAGATGGTATTCCGCATATTAAAATGTTAATTAATTAGGAAGGATCAACATTACCGAATAAACGTTTCGAATAAACAATATTAAAACATAAGTGACTACTTTTTAAGTAGCCACTTATGTTTTAATATGAGAAACCCGCTGGCGGGTTAGTTTGCATGAAATCTTCTTTTTTTAACAATGTTTTTGATAATGATTTCTACACGTCTGTCATATTCAGAACCTTTTCCTAGAGGCATGGTTCTACGCATTCCTTTATAGCGCATTCTATTTTTAGCAATCCCTTTACGTCTTAAGTAACTATAAATTGCTTTAGCTCTTGTTTGTGATAAGTTTTGTTTTTTAGTTTTTCTGTCAATAGCGTCTCTTCCAAAACGAGTACAACATACATGTCCTTGAATTTCAATATATAAATCAGGACGATCAGTTAATACCTTTGCCAACTTACGTAAATGAGGAAATGATTTTTCGGTAATCCAAGCATATCCTTCTTGGAAGTGAATATTTTCTAAAACAAAACGATCACCAATATGTAATGGTTCAACAATTTTATGCTGAATAAGTGTTTCGTTTATTTTAGGCTTTGGAATAATAGTTTTTATATCAATAGTAACCTTTCTGTTTAACCCTCTAACGATGTCTGTTTCTACTTGATCATATTTTCTGATGATCACCTCGCCCTTTCCTTTTACAACCTTAAAAAGAGATCTATCAACCCCTAAGCTGATTAAATGGTTTTTTACATTTTTAGCTCTTTTAATAGATAAATTCATGTTGTATTTATTAGACCCCCTATCGTCCGTATACCCATACATGATTATTTCTACAATTTTTTCTCTACCTAGCTTGTTTATAAAAGCTTCAACTTTTCCTTTTTCTCCGTTATTTAATTTATAAATAGCGGTATCAAAATAGACATAAACATCCCTATGTTGCTTTTGAGCTTGCAGGGTTAATGAGAAGAAAATCGATATAAGGAATACGTAAATTAGTTTCATAGTCATATGGGGTTTAGTCACAAATCTAATAAATAGTAATCAAAACAGATGCCAAATTATTTTAAAATGGTTTTATACTGTCCTGAATTTAGTATTTCAATTCCTTTTTTTATATCCTCATGATGTGTAATTTGGTAATTGTACAAGCCTTCTTTATAAAAATATCGAGTTACTAACTTATCTGTAATTAGTTTGGTTAGTTCCTCCTGGTTTTTCGTTAAAGCAGCAGTTTTAGCAGCAGCAATGCTGTTTTTTAATTGTATAATTTCAGCATCTAAAGGAATATCATCCTTAACAGCTTGTTTTTCTAAAGTACTTAGTATTTTTTCTGTGTTTGTTTGATACTTAAAACCACTGGTTGCAACATACTGTTTAAAGTTTTCATAGTCAGTATTAGAAAATAAAAAATCAGTTATTGTAGCAATAGGGTTTTTGTAATAATAATCGGTACAGAAATTAAAAATTACTTGCTCTCTAATTAATGCTTTTGAAATATTACTTAGTTTACTCTTTGCAATTTTTATATCCGGATCAACTCCTCCACCATCATATACCGTTCTCCCTTTTTTAGTTTTAAAAGCGGTATAGTTTTTTTCATCAGTACGAATAGCATTTCCTTTTTTATCTCTGTTTCTGTAATCAAGTGCCTGAATGCATCTGCCAGAAGGAGTGTAATAACGTGAAATAGTTACTTTCAATTGAGTACCATAGCTTAATTTTTTAGGACGCTGAACGAGTCCTTTTCCAAAACTTCTGGAACCTACTATTACCGCTCTGTCTAAATCCTGTAATGCTCCTGAAACTATTTCACTCGCAGAGGCGCTACTTCCGTTAACAAGTACCACTAATGGTATTTCAGTATCTAAAGGCTTGTTTTTGGTTTTATATACTTTATTGTATTTTTTCACCTTAGATTTTGTGGTAACAATCACCTCTCCTTTTGGAACAAATAAATTTACTATTCGGATAGATTCTCTTAATAAACCACCAGGGTTCCCCCTTAAATCTAAAATTAATTGTGTTGCTCCTTCAGCTTTTAATTTTACAATAGCAGCTTTGGTTTGTGCATATGCTTTACTGTTAAACTTACGCAACACTACATAACCGGTTTTTTCATTTATCAACTTGTAAAAAGGAACGGCATCAACATCAATAGCAGCTCTTGTTAAAACGGTTTGTTTTTTTTCCCCTTGACGGATATAATGTATTGTTATTTTAGAATTTGCAGCACCTTTTAAAAGTGTTGCAGTATCATCTTTAGAGTCGATAACTTTGATATCACCAATTTGTATAATTTCATCACCAGCTTTTAAACCCGCTTTATCAGCAGGGTAATCTTTAAAAGGTTCTAGGATAAATAGGCGGCCATCCTTACGGTTTATAGAAGCACCTATTCCGGTGTATTCACCAGAGTTATTTATTTTATAAGACTCTACATCTTGCTCGTTATGAAACTGGGTGTATGGATCTAAATCCTTTAACATGCTTTTTATAGCCGTATCCATTAATTCACCTGGGTTTGTTTCATCAACATAATTCATGTTGAGTTCTTTAAACAAGGTGGTGAATATTTCTATTTGCTTGGCTATTTCAAAGAAATCGTTTTTAAACGCTGAGGTAGTAACCAATAATAGTACTGCTACTACTGGAATAAGTACTCGTTTTTTAAATAGTGCTTTCATAGTATTGGTGTTTTATATAACTTTTTGATACAATTTTCTCGCTTCTCTACGAAAATCACTCGAAGTGACTAATTTAATCTCCTGTGTCCGTTCGAGCGCAGTCGAGAACTTATACTTTACTAAAACCTCTCGACGCGCTCGATATGACGGTATTTTAAAATATCATTTCAGCCGATGGATAAAAAATTTCTCTAACGGAGATAATGATGTCGTCACTTCGAATGAAATTATTTAAAATGCAATGGAAAATAATTTTGTATCGAGAAGTGCTAGTTCTCGATACAATTTTCATTCCGTTTCACTATATGAAAATCACTCGAACTGACGATAAAACGTAAATCTTCCAAATTGAGTGTAAACTTTAACCCTTTCTTAAAGTAGAGGACACTCTATTATGAGTTTTCCTTTTCAACTAACTTATTTAAAAGCCTAACCATTTTAGAATTTATTGTGTCAAAATCGGGCATTTCTTTACCAAGATACAAAAACATACAGATATACTTTTCATTAAGACCGCCATGTATGATGTATTTGTTTAATCTGTATCCTTCGCGTAGTAAGCGTTTTATCCTGTTTCTGTCAACCGCTTTTTTGAAGTTTCGCTTAGGCACAGAAACTCCTGTTTTAACTATAACTTCATCCTCAAAATTAAGTTGTTTGTATACTAATTTTATAGGATATTCATTTAGTTTTTTTCCAGAAGTAAAAAGCTCATCTAAGAGTTTTTTACTTTTTAATTTTTCTATT
The DNA here is from genome assembly GCA_013214625.1 of Flavobacteriaceae bacterium. Classification (GTDB taxonomy): domain Bacteria; phylum Bacteroidota; class Bacteroidia; order Flavobacteriales; family Flavobacteriaceae. The sequence goes on along the minus strand of JABSPO010000003.1, from coordinate 20,415 downwards.
GTAGGAAAGGTTTGATTCACAGGTTTTAAGAAAAATGTAATTAAATAACGTCATTGCGAGGAGTTTTTCATGACGAAGTAATCTGTTAGAGTATTTAAACAGATTGCTTCGCTTTATCTCGCAATGATGTTTTATAAACTTACTTCGTAAATGTATTATTTGTTCTATCAATATCAGCCATTAATTCTGAAGGGTCAATAGTAATATTTTTTATGTTTTTTGAAGCTTCAAATGTGTAGGTAGGATGCGCCCAAGCCCAATCCGTTTTTACAACTCTTTTTAAGTTTGGATATGCATTTGTTTTTTCAGCTCTTGCCATTTGTAGCGGAATATAAATATACTCTTTAGTTCCGTCAGTGTATTCAACAACTAAATCAATAGGCATTGCTAAACGACCTTTACGTTCTAAAGTAACTGTGTTCCCATCGACTGCTTTAATTGAATAATCAATTGTTTTAGTTGTTTGAGTCCAACCAGTTAAATACCAATCCAATTCAAATCCAGAAACCTTTTCAGCGACTCTTTTAAAGTCATTTGGCGTAGGATGTTTAAATTTCCATTGGTTGTAATATTCAGTAATAGTTTCTGCTAATTTATCTTCACCAATAATATACCCTAACTGCGCTAAAAATACTTCGCCTTTGTTATATGCAGCAATCCCGTATGCCATATTAGAATGGAAACGATCACCATAAGTAGCTTGTGGTTCCTCTTTACCAGATTTAACCAAATAGTTATATCCACGGTATGCACCAGAAAAAGGGTTTGCTTTTCCATCTGCTTCCGCTAAATCAGAAATATACGAAGTCATTCCTTCATCCATCCATTCATGTTTCGTTTCGTTAGTTGCTAACAAGTGTTGAAACCAAGCGTGAGCCATTTCGTGAGCCGTTACACCAATTAGACTTCCTAGTTTTCTTTTACCAGTAATTAAGGTACACATAGCGTATTCCATACCACCATCACCACCTTGAATAACTGAATATTGTTTCCAAGGATATGGACCAATATGTTTGTTATAAAACGCTAGTAATTCAGCAGTACGTGGTTGTAATTTCTTCCAGTTTTCTTTAATACTATCGTCATTTTTGTATAAAAAATGTAAATCTACTCCGTTTTCTCCTTTGATTTTGTCATGAATATAGTTAGGATCAGCAGCCCATGTAAAATCGTGGACATTAGGTGCTACAAAATGCCAAGTAAGTTTTTTACCTTTTGCTTTAGGAACTGTCACACCAGCATCCTGATATCCATGACCAATCTGATTTGGGTTTTGTAAATACCCAGAACCACCAACAGTATAATTTTTATCGATTGATAATTTTACATCAAAATTTCCCCAAACACCATGAAATTCTCTAGCAATGTATGCGTCTGCATGCCATCCTTCAAAATCATATTCTGCCATTTTAGGAAACCATTGTGTCATAGATAACGCAACACCTTCTTTATTATTTCTTCCAGACCTACGAATTTGTAAAGGTACTTGTCCTAAAAAATCCATGTTAAACGTTACTTTTTCACCAGACTTTATCGGTTTGTTTAAAGTAACCTCTAATACAGTTCCTACAGTTTTATGAGCTACAGCAACGCCGTTTTGTGTTAATGAGTTTACTTTGATGAACCCAGTTTCATGAGGTTTTAACCCTGCTATTCTACTAACAATATTAGGGTTTTCTTTAGTTCCTAAGTTAGTGGTCATTCTTCCGTCAGGATCTGGTACGTTTTGTAAACGTGCATCCATTTCACTTCCCGGTTGAAACGCATTAAAGTATAAATGATAATATACTTTGGTTAACTCATCAGGTGAATTATTGGTGTATACTAATTCCTGTTTTCCTTGATACTGATAGTTTTCAACATTCATATCAATTTCCATCTTATAATCTACATGTTGTTGCCAATACGTATCTTTAGATGTAATTGAAGTTGAATTAGTAACGGTTTGGATACTAGGTTGTATAATATTTTCAGCAGTTTTACAAGAAAACAACGAAACAGCTGCTAGGCCAAGTAGTAATGATTTTTTCATTTTAATATAGGTAGTTAAGAGTTTGTTTGCCAAACTGAAACAAGTTCAGAAAGACCTTTAAATAAACGCTAAAGAAAATTTAAAGCACTAAAATAAAAAAACCTCAGCAATTAATGCTGAGGTTTAGTATAATATTAACCACTTGTGGTTTTAAAATCAATCAAGAATTGACTTTAAGTCTTATTTCGACATCATTTCTGCCATTATTAATGCATTATATGCATTTACAATTTTACCACTTGTAGAAACTTCGTTTAATGTTTTTTTAATAGAAGGGTCTCCAGCCATAATTACTGTAGATTTAATTGGTAGTCCAGAAGTCATTAAAATTTGCTTTACTTGAGCAGCTTTTAATTTAGGGTAGTATGAACGTATTAAGGCAGCAACTCCAGCTACATTTGGTGAAGCCATTGAAGTACCTTGTAAGTGTTTGTATTTGTTATGTGGTACTGGCGCGTATATTTTAACTCCAGGAGCAAATACATCAACGTTTATTTTACCGTAGTTTGAAAAGGTTGCTACTAATTCAGATCCGTATTTGTAGTTTAATGCCCCAACAGTTAAAAAGTTATTAGCAATTTCAGCACCATTATCTACTTGATCATTTGGGTAAATATTTTTAGTATCTAAATCAGTACCGTCATTACCTGCTGCATTTACAATTAATACATCATTATCAGCTGCATATTTAATTGCATCGTAAACCCACTTAGAATGTGTTGAGTACGATTTACCAAAACTTGTATTGATAACTTTAGCACCATTATCTACTGCATAACGAAATGCTAATGCAATGTCCTTATCGTATTCATCACCATTAGGGACAGCTCTTACCGTCATAATTTCAACATTATGTGCAATACCGTTTGTTCCTTTTCCGTTGTTACGTTGAGCAGCTATAATTCCTGCAACATGAGTACCATGTAAAGCACCATCTTTGTCTGGTCCCCACATAATATTGTTACCATATGTAGTATCTGTAATATCATTAGGGTTGTCCTTCAACACTCCTCTAAAGTCATTTGTCATGCTTAAATGACTGTTTAAACTGCCAGCAAAATGATCTACAGCTCCTTTTATTTGATCAATAAAATCTACTAATGAATCAGAACCATTAGAAAAAATCACTTTTGCAAAATCTACATTAGCTTTAAGTGCTTCATCTGTAGTTTCTAGGCTAGTTACTTGTTCTTTTGTATAATCAGCTTTTCCAAAGTGTTTGGTTAAAGCTTCATGAGCACTAGTTCCTTTTTGTAATAAACCTTCATAATATTGTTTTTTACTGGTTGCATCTTGGGACTGCTTATCATACTCTTTTTGAGCACTTGCAACAGTAGACGCATCTGCTAAAGACTTGTCTCTTAAAATACGTACGAACTCTAAGTTTTCATCATTAATGTCTCCTAAGAAATTCCACCCATGAATGTCATCGATAAATCCGTTGTTATCATCATCCTTACCGTTATTAGCAATTTCTTTTTTGTTTGTCCATAGCACGTTTTTTAAATCTTCGTGTTCAATGTCAATACCTGAGTCAATTACAGCTACTACTACAGTTTTCCCTTTCTTTCCTTTTAAGAACTCATATGCTTTATCAACACTCATTCCGGGGATAGTATCCTTAACTAAATCCAAATGACTCCAGCTGTTTAATTCTGCGTCAGTTAATTTTGAAACTTTTAAAGGGGTACTGTCAATATTAGTAATAGGTGTAGAAATAACACTTGTTGATCCGCAACTTGCTAATATCATAGCAGTTGTAGCAGATAAAAATAATGGTCTAATCAATTTCATTTGTAATAAGTTTATTGTTGATTTAATGTATTTGTTGTTATTATGTATTATTTGTTACATCGAATACCCTTAAAAAGGTAAAATTTATGATAATTTTAAGGTTATTGCGCTGAGAATATGTCATCACAGGTAAATCGTTCTTTTAATATAATTCCTTTTTCAGAGTGTTGCACAGTAATAATCTCGTTATGCGCATCATGCTCCAAAAATAAGTAAAAATTTTCAGTTGCGGCTAAATTTAAGAATTTAGCTTTCTCATCTAAGCTTAAAAGAGGTCTGGTATCATAACCTGTTACATACGGAACTTTTAAATGTCCTAGTGTAGGCATTAAATCGGCCATAAAACAGATTGTTTTTCCGTTGTGATTTATGTGTGGAATCATTTGCTTTTCCGTGTGACCATCAATAAACAACACTCCGAAGTCCAATTCAGACTGTGATGCAAAGTCAACTGAAGTAGGCGAGTTCATAAAATTTAACTGACCAGATTCTTGCATTGGCAATAGATTCTCTTTTAAAAAAGAAGCTTTTTCCCTGTTGTTTGGTTCTACAGCCCATTTCCAATGATTTTCGTTAGTCCAAAATTTAGCATTTTTGAAAGCAGGTTGATATCCTGTTTTTTCTTTATTCCAGGCAATACTTCCTCCACAATGATCAAAATGTAAATGCGTCATGAATACATCAGTAATATCATCGCGATGAAACCCATGTTTTGCTAGGGACTTATCAATAGATAAATCACCCCATTGATGGTAATAACCAAAGAATTTATCTGATTGTTTGTCCCCCATTCCAGTATCAATCAATGTTAGACGATTTCCGTTTTCAATTAATAAGCACCGTGCTGCAATATCAATAAGATTGTTATTATCAGCAGGATTGGTTTTTTGCCAAATAGTTTTAGGCACTACACCAAACATGGCGCCACCATCTAACTTAAAATTACCAGCTTCTATAGGATATAAATTCATGGAATAGTCTTTTTCCCCACCAGTGGGTTTAGTTACTCGTCTCGATAGCTCTTGTGATAACTCGAACGAAAAAATTTATTGTTAATCATACCTCATGGTTTACACCTAGGGTATTGGTTTTTACAAAATTATTGAAATAACTAGAGAGAATGTTCTTTTTTAAGGAAAATGATTCAAAATATAATTAATCCCCCCTTTGATTTTGATACAAATTTCACACCGTTTCATTCTTTGAAAATTACTAGGACTGACGATAAAAACGTAAGTCTATCAATGATAGTAAAGTAGAGAAGTCACTCACTCGGATGAATTTAAAAACTATTGGCTACAATATCTTTCTTAATTCGCCAGCAAAAACTTTCATCTTTTTAATTTCACTAACACCTGCTAAACGTTCTTTAGTAAATATGAGCAATGCTTTTCCGTTAGATTCAATATGAAAAGAAGGGTTTTCTAATAAAAATTGCGCAAGTTCAGGCGTTATTAATTGCTGTATAGCCTCCTCATCCTCTCCTTTAATGTAGAATTTTTTAGAGAAGGCAGGTTCTTTTTCAATTTTAATATCTTTAAAACCTGCATAATGGTATAGTAATTCTAATAAGCCTTCTCGATGTATAGAAAAGATAGGTAAGTCATGATCGATTTCTGTATATAACATTGTTGACCGAACAACTTCTTTTGCTATAAACTCTCCCTCATAAAACTCCACATCGAACACTTTGAAAACTGTATTTTTTTTACCTATTTCATTATATGTGTGATTAATGGTTTTGGTTTTAAAATAGATAAAATTTTCTAAATATGCAGTTTCAATTTTCCTTCTGACCATATAATTATAATCCAATTCCTTGGCAATAGTTTTTATCAATTCTTGACGATTGGTAAGCACACCAGTGGATTCTAACATTTTTTTTACAGGAAGTATTTTTCTTAGCCCAAAAGGGTGTTTTGATCCAGCATCAAGAAGGTCTAGACCAATGATTTCTAAGGTGCCTCCTTTTTTTCTAAATATTTCTTTATAATCAGACATGTTTTCCATGACGGTATGATCTATAAAATCACACCAAGAAAAATCAATAATGGCTACTTCAGTTTCGGGAATGGTATCTAGTTTTCGTTTTAATTTACTAAAGTTTAAAAACGTACAAAAGTTTTTTACACTAACATAATAGTTGTTAGTGTCAGTTTCTTTAAACATTAACACATTAGGTTTAAGAATGTTTCTTATAAAAGGCAATACACTTTTATTAATGATTAAATGAATTAATGCTGTAGCAATAATTCCTGATACAATTCCTTCTATTAAACCAATACTTATCGTTACAACTAAAGTTGTTAAGAAAATAAACCCTTGCTCTTTACCTATTTTAAAGGCGTCGATTAATTTTAATGGATGTGCTAATTTCCAACCTGTAAAAACTAAAATTGCCATCAATGCAGGTAAAGGAATTCGTGTAAGTTCGGTACTAAATAATACAATAAAGGCGACTAAAAAAGATGCGTGAAAAAAGTTAGAGGATCTATTACTAGCACCATTATTTACATTTACGGAACTTCGTGCAATAACTGTCACAACATTTAAACCTCCTAAAAAACCTGCGATAATATTAGCAAAACCAATGGCTTTAATGTCTCTATTAACATTGGAACGTCTTTTTTCAGAGTCTAATTTATCTACGGCTTTTATACTTAATAAAGATTCAATACTTGCGATTAATGTTAAACTCAATACCACTGCCCAGAAACCTAAAGTGCCAACTTCATTGAAATTAGGTGTGGGAATATTGGAAATAATTTCATGCGCTTCTGGAATACCAGAAATCATATAATCAGGATGAATAGGATTTGGTAATTGTAATACCAATTCGTAATAATAACTAAATCCGATTGCTAGTAAAACAATCCACATGGGAGCAGGAATTAGCTGTAAATATTTGTTTCTTATTTTGGCATAAAAAACCATAATTATCAAACTAATTACTCCAGATATCATAGCAAAAGTTAGGCTTGTATCATTGTAATAAAATGTTTTTATAATGGTTTTAGGTATTTCGGTTAGATACTCTAGGTTTCCATTTCTTGAAATTCTATTCCCCATCATAATGTGGAATTGCTTTCCTAAAATAATCAACCCAATTGCAGCTAGCATTCCTTGAATAGCTGATGAAGGGAAATAATTAGAGAGCTTTCCTAAACGTAAAAAACCAAGGACTAGCATTAATAATCCCGAACAAATAACGGCCGCTAAAAGGATTAAATATCCTTCGTATAATGCTTCATTTCCAGTTAATCCACTTTGGTCGGCGTATAACAATACTGCTGCAGCAACCACACCTACGAGTCCATTTCCTGGGCCAGAGATGGTTACATTACTACCTCCTAATACAGCTACCAGTACACCACCAACCACGGCAGTTACAATTCCTGCAATTGGAGGGACTTCAGAAGCTAACGCTAAACCAATACCTAGAGGTAATGCAATGAGTGAAACCACAAAGCCTGCAAAAATATTTTTAGGTAATGCTGTAAAAAAGGACTTTATGTTTCTTGAATTTGTCAATGAATAATTAATACGTCGGTTGGTAATTCAGATAAAATATAATCAATGTCTTGAGGAAATATCTTATCCCAAAAAGTTGATTTTTCAGGTTTATTCATCACTAATAAGTCGGCACGTTTGATTTTAGCATAATGCCCAATTGAATATCCTCGTGTTCCGAAAATCCCTTGTGATTTTATTATAATATCTTTTTTTAGAGAATCATCAATTCCATTTATAATAGTAGAAACTCTTGAGGATTCTCTTTCTAAAATTTGTTCTTGTAATAAGGTAGATTCCTCTAATGATTTATCATCATCTACTTTTATAGAAATTTCACTTTGTGAAATTTCCTCAACAATAGTAACTTTGTTAGCTCCAAGAGCACTTGCAAACTCAAATGATGCCTGTATAGTATTATTCGTTTTTGGGTGTTCTAACCCATTTACAACGATATGTCTACACGGAATCCTTTCTACGGATGGTTTAATTAGTAACAGGAGAGAACAAGGTGCTTTTTTAGCTATTTTTTTAGCTACAGGTCCTAAGTAATACTTACTTAGTTTTTCTTGTCTTGTAGCTCCTAAAATCAATAAATTTGCTTGTTGTTCTTTACAGGCGGTAAGGATTACGGCTACAGGTTTACCTCTTTTCCAAATAACCGAAACCTGATTTTTAAATTCAGGAAAAGCATCACAATATGTTGAAATTTGTTGCTCTTTTTCTTTTGTTTTTTCACCTACGTGTACTAAAACAACCTTTGCGTTTAACAAACTACCCAAGCGTAAAGTTTCAAAAACATTAGCTTTTAAATTAGGTGAGAATGCAATACCAGTAAGGATAGTACCAAAATGAGTCATCTTGCTAAGATATAAAAATTATAACCCTTAGAAAAGTTTGTTTTTAGTTGCTTTTTATTTTTGATAATTGATTGAGATGTTCATTAAAAACAGGAGAGGTACAAGTCAGATTAAGCCTGTCAGGGCTAATTATAGTTAATACTAAATATTCAGACAGGCTCAAAATGACAGGTATTATTGTTTAATCAAATATATACAAAACATGTTGTTTTCAAAACATTAAATGAGTGAAGTAGTGCACAGAATGAGTGAAGAGTATTATATGTAACGTAAAACGGAAAGCCAATAGGTTTTCCGTTTTACGTTATTGTGTTGAAATAGAGTTATTTCCGTTTAAAAATAAAAGGAATTTCTGTACTGTCATCAGAAATTAATGCATTTAAATTTTTTCCGTCAAATGAGTAATTCAGCTGTTTAGGAAATTCATTTTCGGGGTTTTTACACGTAAAACTTGTTTCTGTTAATGAGGAAACAGGGAAAAGTGTTGGTGCTTCGTTGACTCCAATCACTTTAAAAACCCATTGTTCTTTCTCTTTTATTAGATGCATTTTTTCTTTAAAAACAGTGTCCATTCCTTTAAGTGTACATCCTAAACCTATATATTCTGTATTGGATTTTTTAGTCCAATATTCATAGGTTTTACTTCCTTGACTATCGTTTGTGCGTTCCCAGCTACCAAGTAACCAATCAAATTGAGTTTCTTGCTTTTTGTTACAAGAAGATAACGCAATGATTATTAAAATAAAAAATAGTCTATTCATAGTATTTATTGTGTATTCGGTGTAAAAAAAAGCGTTAAAAGTTGTTCTCGATATTAATTTTAGTCTTAAAATTTATTACCGTCACTCCGAGTAATTTTCATATAGTGAAACGGAGTGAAAATTAGTCTGTCCTCAACTTGATTGGGGAGAACAAATACTTCTAGTGAAATCACTTTCCATTACATTCCAAATAATTTCACTAGAAGTGACGTAACATTATCTTTAGTAAATCAGACTTGTCTTTTATTTTTCGTTAGGTAATTTATCAAACCCCATGTTATAAAGGGTAAAAGCAAATAAATCTACATACTCAGAAATTTGCATAGCAACGGGTTTTCCTGCTCCATGACCTGCATTGGTTTCAATACGTATTAAAACCGGTAAATCACCTGCTTGTTTATCTTGTAATTCAGCAATAAATTTAAATGAATGCGCTGGAACAACACGGTCATCATGATCTGCGGTATGTACCATAGTTGCTGGGTATTTAGTTCCCGATTTTACAGTATGTACAGGAGAATATCCTTTTAAATAATCGAACATCTCTTTAGATTGTTCAGAAGTACCATAATCATATGCCCATCCTGCTCCGGAAGTGAAGGTATGGTAGCGTAACATATCTAATACGCCAACTCCTGGTAAAGCGACTTTCATTAAATCTGGGCGTTGTGTCATAGTTGCGCCTACTAATAGTCCTCCATTTGATCTACCTAAAATCGCCATATAATCTGGAGAAGTATATTTTTCGTTTTGTAAATATTCTGCTGCTGCAATAAAGTCGTCAAAAACGTTTTGCTTCTTCATTTGCGTACCTGCATCGTGCCATTCTTTACCATATTCTCCACCACCTCTAAGGTTAGGAACTGCATAAACACCTCCTTGTTCTAACCATATCGTATTTGCAATTTTAAAACTTGGTGTTAAACTAATATTGAATCCACCATATCCATATAAGATAGTTGGGTTTTTACCATTTAATTCAATTCCTTTTTTATGAGTAATGATCATCGGTACCTTGGTCCCGTCTTTAGAAGTATAGAATACTTGTTTAGATACATAGTCATCAGAATTAAAATCGATTTCTGGTTTACTATACACTTCTGAAGATCCTTCTTTAGGAGCGAATTTGTAAATAGTACTCGGATTGGTGTAATTGGTAAATGAGAAGTATACCTCTTTAGCTTCTTTTTTGCCGCCAAATCCACCAACACTACCTACACCAGGTAATTTAACATCTCTTACGAAATTACCATTATAGTCGTATTGTTTAATTTGAGAAACGGCATCTTTCATATACTCAGCAAAGAAATAACCAGCTCCAGTACTTGGAGATAATACATTTTCGGTTTCAGGAATAAAGTCTACCCAGTTTTCTACTGTTGGTTTTTTAGCGTTTACTGTAACAACTTTTTGATTAGGGGCGTTAAGGTTGGTTACAATAAATAATTTATCGCCTACACTTTCTATTACGTATGCATCAGATTCAAATCCTTTTACCATACAGACTAATGGAGCATTGGGAACCGTTAAATCTTGAATAAACATATCATTTCCAGAAGTAGATTCAGCTCCTGTAATCAATAAGTATTTATTATCCTCAGTAACATTACCGCCAACATATCTTCGTTTTTGCTCTTCAGTTCCTCCAAAGATTAATTTATCCTCAGCTTGTTTTGTTCCTAGTTTATGAAAATATAATTTATGTTGATCTGTTTTTGCAGATAATTCACTTCCTTTAGGCTTGTCATAACTAGAATAATAAAAGCCTTCGTTACCTTTCCAAGAAAGCCCTGAAAATTTCACATCAATTAAAGTATCTTCTTTTATTTCTTTAGTTTCTGCATCCATTACAATTACTTTTCTCCAATCACTCCCTCCTTCAGAAATAGAATAAGCAAGTATTTTTCCGTCTTTGGAGAAACTTAGATTACCTAAAGAAGTGGTTCCTCCTTTAGAAAAAGTATTTGGATCTAAAAAAACTTCATCCGTACCGTCTGAGTTCTTTTTGTAGATTACATATTGGTTTTGTAACCCGTCATTTTTATAATAATATTCATGCGATCCTTCTTTAAATGGAGCGCCAATTTTTTCGTAATTCCATAGTTTTGACAAACGATCGTTTAAGGTTTTACGGTAAGGAATTTCGTTTAAATGTGCATAAGTAACTTTGTTCTGTTCTGTAACCCAAGCTTCTGTTTCAGGGCTTCTATCGTCTTCCAGCCATCGGTAAGGATCATTTACCTTAGTGTCGAAATACGTATCTACTATAGCTCCTTTTGAAGTTTCCGGGTATATTATTTTCATTGTTGTTATTTCATCTTTAGTTTCGGTTTTACAAGCAGTGATTAATGCAAGAGTAAAAAGCGAGAGTACAATTTTTTTGGTCATGATTATTATTATTTATCCCACCAGTGGGGTTTGGTCACTTGAAGTTTGTTTTGTGTAAAAGACGTTCTAGTTAAACTTATCTATACCAAAAATAATCCAATTTACTTATGAGCATCTTGAAATTTAATTGGTATAATAGATAGGTTTTCAAATTTAAGCATAAAAAAATACTCTTATGAATTCATAAGAGTATTTTTTTGCCAGTAGAAATTACTTAATTAAATAAGTTTTTGAACTTGCTTTTGTTGTCTATTAAGTTTAGCAGTGTTAATACCCCAACTAAACCAATTGGACTAATAATATCTTTAGGGTTGTTTTTTAGGAGGTAGGAAAATACTTGGATGGCAAAAAAGGCTAAAATAATTAAAGCTAAAGGCATTGCTTTTTTAAATAGTATTGCTGTTCCAGAAATTAGGAATAAGCCACCATAAAATAAATCAATTGAATTCAAGCCGAATAATTCGCCAGAAAAATAAAAAAGATTAGAAAAATGCGCAAATTGATTTGCGCCTAAAAGTATTAGAATCGCTCCTAATAAAAAACGAATAATGAGTGTATAATTTGACCCCATAATAAAACAATAATAAATTAGTTAATTAATTGAATTACAGAGTTTAAGTTAGCTGCAAGTTAGAAATAATTAATCGGATAAAAAATATTATCCGATTAATCGACTTATTTATTCGATAAAATGCAATTTATTTTTTATACTAATTTATTGTTAATTAAGTGTTCAGCTATTTGAATAGTATTGGTAGCAGCTCCTTTTCGAAGGTTGTCACTAACAATCCATAAGTTTAATGTGTTTGGTTGAGATTCATCACGACGAATTCTACCTACAAAAACATCATCCTTACCTTTTGCATAAATTGGCATAGGATACGTATTTGTTGCTGGGTTATCCTGTAAAGTTATTCCAGGTGTGTTTTCTAATAAACTACGAACTTCAGTTAATTCAAAATCATTTTCAAATTCTACATTTACCGCCTCACTATGTCCTCCAGAAGTAGGGATTCTTACTGCTGTAGCGGTAACTGCGATACTATTGTCACCAAGAATTTTTTGCGTTTCACGCACTAATTTCATTTCTTCTTTAGTGTATCCGTTTTCTTCAAATTCATCACAATGTGGTAATGCGTTTTGATGAATAGGGTGTGGGTAAGCCATTTCCCCTTCAATACCAGCAAGTTCATTTTCTAATTGTTTGATTGCTTTTACTCCAGTTCCAGAAATAGACTGGTAAGTAGAAACTACAATTCTTTTAATTTTATATTTTTTATGTAATGGAGCTAATGCCAATACCATTTGAATTGTTGAGCAATTTGGATTAGCAATAATTTTATCCTCCTTAGTAAGTTGATGTGCATTTATTTCTGGCACCACCAATTTTTTAGTTATATCCATTCTCCATGCTGAAGAATTATCAATCACTGTTGTGCCAACTGCTGCAAATTTTGGAGCCCATTCTTCCGAAGTGCTTCCTCCTGCTGAAAACAAAGCGATATCTGGTTTTGATGCTACTGCGGTTTCTAAATCAACAACTGTGTAGTTCTTGTCTTTATAAGTAATCTCTTTACCTACAGATCTTTTTGAGGCAACTGGAATTAATTCTGTAATTGGAAAATTACGTTCGTTTAAAACTTCTAACATAATGCTTCCTACCATTCCTGTTACGCCAACTACTGCTACTCTCATTTCGGGTGTTTTTAAATTATATGTTACAAAAATAAGTATTTATATAATATGATAATTAATTATTTTCTCATAAAACACTAATATCACAAAATGTTATATAAATTAATGAAATATAAAAAAAGCCGCTCTTTGAAGCGGCTTTTAGTAGATATGTTATTTGGTTTTATTTTTTCAATAAATCTCTGATTTCTCCAAGTAACTCTTCTTGAGTAGGGCCTGTTGGAACTGGCGCAGCTTCCTCTTCTTTTTTCTTTGTTGCGTTAACTCCTTTTATAAGCATAAACATTACAAATGCTACAATAACAAAGTCGATAACGTTTGTTAAAAATGCTCCCCATAAAACAGAAACAGCACCCTCTACTACGCCTTCGGCATTTGCAACACCTTCTTTTATCACGTATTTTAAATCTTTTAAGTCTGAATTGAAAATTAATCCAATTAATGGAGAAACGATTCCTCCGGTAAAAGCAGTTACAACCTCTTTAAAAGCAGCTCCCATAACAAAACCTACTGCAATATCAACAAGATTTCCTTTCATCGCGAAATCTTTAAATTCTTTCATCATGCCCATATTATATGTTTTTTTTAATTAGTTAGACTAATTACGAATGTACCGTATTTTTCTAAATGTGAAATATGATATTAAAAACTACATAGTTTTATCGTTGAATTATACGTTTTATCCGACGAGAGGTGGCGGTGATGATTTCATAAGAAATTGTATTGGCTGATTTTGCGAAACTCGAAGCGGTATGTGAACCATTATAAATAGTTACTTCGTCACCTTCATTGCATTTAATTTCGGTGATATCAACCATAATCATATCCATACAAACATTACCAATAATTGGAGCTTTTTGCTGGTTTATATATACAAATCCATTTCCGTTTCCGTATTGACGAGAAATTCCATCAGCATGACCAATAGGGATTGTTGCAGTTTTAATGGTTTTATCAGCAATTAGAGCTCTGTTATAACCAAGACTTTCTCCTTTTTGAATAGTATGAATTTGAGAAATGATAGATTTTAAAGTAGCTATTGGTTTTAAGTTTTTACTGTGAATTTTGGAATTTCCAAACCCGTATAAACCAATACCTGTACGCACCATATCAAAGTGAGCTTCAGGATAATTTAAAATACCAGATGTATTTGTTAAATGCGCAAATGGTTTGTCAGTTGACAAATTATTAAAATCAGTTTTTATCTTTTTAAATAAACGGATTTGTTGTTGCGTAAAATCTTGCTCATTTAAATCTTCACTAGCAGCTAAATGAGAAAAAATAGAAGTTACCTTTATAATGTCATTTGAATTGGTAATCTCAGTAATTGCATCAATTGCATCAGCTTCAAAACCAAGCCTATTTAAGCCAGTATTAAATTTTATATGAACAGGATAGTTGTTTTGTTTAAGGTCAGTAGCTATAGCTATAAAATCATTTAAAACTCTAAAGTTATACAAGTTAGGCTCTAAACAATAATCGATTAAAAGCTTGAAATTTACTGATTGAGGGTGCAATACTAAAATCGGGATATGCACGCCAGCTTTACGCAATTGTATTCCTTCACTTACATAGGCAACAGCCAAATAATCAACGTTTAATTCCTGTAAGTAATTGGCTATTACTTCTGCATCACTTCCATACGCAAATGCTTTAACAACAGCTAAAATTTTAGTTTGTGGTTGAAGTCTACTCTTTATAAATTCAAAATTATGTTTGAGGTTATTTAAGTCAATTTCTAAAACTGTTTCCTGGGTCTTCACTGATTTATATTCTGTTTTTAAACAATTACCTCGTCAGAATCTACATCAAGGTCTTTTATACTTTCTTTAAGCATTGCTTTGTAATACGCAGCTCGGCTTAATGGTTCGTATTCTTCAGTTTCTCCAAGTAGTACAACAGCATCACTTGAAGCTTTACGGTAACTGTATTGTGCTAAGTTTCCTGTACGTGTACACACGGCATGAACTTTAGTAACATATTCGGCTGTAGCCATTAATGCAGGTATAGGTCCAAACGGATTTCCTTTAAAATCCATATCAAGTCCAGCTACAATTACGCGAATGCCTTTGTTGGCTAAATCGTTACATACCTTAACGATTCCGTCATCAAAAAATTGCGCTTCATCAATACCAACTACATCACAACCATCAGCTAATATTGGAATATTTACTGCTGCGGGAACAGGAGTTGATCTAATTTGATTAGAATCGTGTGACACCACCATTTCATCATCATATCGAGTATCAATTGAGGGTTTAAATATCTCAACGCGTTGTTTTGCAAATTGTGCACGTTTTAAACGTCGGATCAATTCTTCTGTTTTACCAGAAAACATGGAGCCGCATACGACTTCAATCCAGCCAAATTTTTCTTCATGATTTACGGTGTTTTCTAGGAACATAATAATTTAGGTATATGAGGTAATGATGTATTTAACAAAACTACATAATTTTAATGTATTGACTCCTAAAAAATCTAAGACAATATCAATACTTGTTTTAACGTTTATTTTAGTATATTTCAAGAAATTTACAAGAATATAAAATGTTTAGTGAAGGAATGAAAGCGTTACTTAAATCAGATTTACAAGCACTTGCCGAAAAAATTCAAAATTTATCAGAAAACACTTCGGTTTCAGAGATGCAAAATTTAGCAAAAGAATTGTTTGAAAAATTAACAGTTTTAAAATTTGTTGAAGAGAATCTTGATACTCAAAAAGTAGCTGAACCTATTCCTGAAATAATTATTGAGGAGTCGGTAAAAGAAGAAGAGACTAGTATAGAAGATGATTTTGCAAATTCTGAGATATTATCAACACTAGATGAAGATTTATTTGTTTCCGATGAAGAAATGGACGAGTATTTAGTAGAGTCAGCAACCGAAAAAATGATTGATATTGTTGCGCAAATGGAACCAGAAACGCAACAAGTTGATGATATGTTTGAAGCGGTTATGGCACAACCATCCGTAGGTAAAAATGATATGGAAACAGTTACTCCAACTCAAAGGGATGTTGAGGTTTCTTCAACTAAATCAGCATCGTTAAATGATAGATTAAAAAAAGGGATTACCATAGGATTGAATGATCGTATTGCTTTTGTGAAGCACCTGTTTAACGGAAGTACGGAAGATTTTAATCGTGTGATATCACAATTAAATACTTCATCAAGTGAATTAGAAGCACTAGAGTTTTTAAACAATATGGTAAAGCCAGAATACAATAACTGGATAGGTAAAGAAGATTATGAACAACGTTTATTGTCTTTTTTAGAAGGTAAATTTTCTTAAGTTACTTGTGGTTTTTATCATCTGATACAAATTTTAAAAAAAAGAATATCTTAAAACGTATTTATTGTATTAAGATAATTAATCTTGCACTATAAATACCACCAATGGGTATAACTATTCAAGGCTTAGCCCTAAACAAAATCATTATTTTAATTCATACCTCTTATGCCTGCATTGAGGATATTTATTTGATTAACTCATGAGTAAATTATATATCGTTCCAACTCCTATCGGAAACTTAGAAGACATGACTTTTAGAGGAATAAGAGTGCTTAAAGAAGCAGACTTAATTCTTGCAGAAGACACCAGAACTTCAGGAAAATTATTAAAGCATTTTGAAATTGGCACTCAAATGCAAAGTCATCACATGCATAATGAGCATAGAACAATAGCAAATGTTATTCAGAAGTTAAAGTCTGGACAAGTTATCGCATTAATTTCTGATGCAGGTACTCCTGCAATATCGGATCCAGGTTTTTTATTAACAAGAGCTTGTGTAAACGAAGGTATAGAAGTAGATTGTTTGCCAGGAGCTACAGCGTTTGTTCCTGCCTTAGTAAACTCAGGACTCCCAAATGATAAATTTGTGTTTGAAGGATTTTTACCAGTTAAAAAAGGAAGGCAAACACGTTTAAAGATTCTAGCTGAAGAAACACGCACTATAATTTTTTATGAATCTCCTCATAAATTAGTGAAAACTCTAGGACATTTTTGTGAATACTTCGGAGAAGAGAGGCAAGTTTCTGTTTCTAGAGAGTTAACTAAGTTATACGAGGAAACCGTAAGAGGAACCGCAAAAGAAGTACTTACACATTACGAAAATAAGCCTCCAAAAGGGGAGATTGTAATAATTGTAGAAGGAAAGTAAGGTTTTCAACTTAAAATGATTTCAGAATATAGATCAACGAATTTTGATGCGAGAAGTCATTTCTACGATAGGAGAAATCACATAGTCTTATAGCTACATTAATAGTGTACTGAAAATAACTCCTAAACAAATAAATTGTTTATCAAAATTAGTACGTTTATAGCTGAAAAGGAAGGTCATAAAAACAGGATATAATCCAAAAAAATTAGAGCATCAAAATGAACAAACTTCAATACATCATAAAAGCGACGCTGTTAGCAGAAAAAGGAATTATAAACACCTTAAAATTGTTAGATGAAGATGCTACAATACCATTTATTTCAAGGTATCGTAAAGAAATGACGGGGAACTTTGATGAGGTTGCTATTGGAGAAATTGTAAAGTATAAAGGCTTATTTGAAGATTTAGAAAAACGAAAAACAACTATTTTAAAAGCAATAGAGGAACAAGGAACGTTAACCTCTGAATTGAAACATAAGATTGAGAAGGTTGTAGATTTAACTCAGTTAGAAGATATTTACCTTCCTTATAAGAAAAAACGAAAAACAAAAGCTACAGAAGCTCGTGATAACGGATTAGAGCCATTGGCAAAAATCATCATGAAGCAGCAAGATTTGAATATTGAAACTACCGCTTCTCGCTATTCTAAAGGAGCAGTTGCTACTAAAGAGGAGGCTTTACAAGGAGCTCGTGATATTATTGCCGAATGGATAAATGAAAATGAATTTGTACGCCAGAAAATCCGACGTATGTATCAGCGAAAATCGGTAGTATCTTCTAAAATTATAAAAGCGAAAGCAACTGATGAAAAAGCGCAAAAATACCAGCAATATTTCGATTGGGACGAGCCTTTACATAAAGCACCATCTCATAGGTTATTGGCATTGTTACGTGCACAAAACGAAGGGTTTGTTCGTATAAAAGTTGCTGTTGATAAAGAAGATGCTTTGGAAAGTATTGACAAAACGATACTAAAAACAGGAAGTCAGTCATGTGCCGATCATATTTTTATGGCAATTGAAGATTCATACAAACGGTTGTTACAACCGGCTATAAGTAATGAAGTATTAAAGGCGGCAAAGGAAAAAGCAGATGAAAAAGCCATACAGGTGTTTTCAAATAATTTAAAACAATTATTACTAGGAGCTCCATTAGGGGAAAAACGAATTTTAGCGTTAGACCCAGGTTTTAGGAGTGGTTGTAAAGTAGTTTGTTTGGATGAAAATGGCGATTTAAAACATAATGATGTTATTTATCCACATCCGCCACAAAATAAAGAGACAGAAGCGCTTAAAAAAATAAAGTCGTTAGTAAATACGTATAAAATTGAAGCTATTGCTATTGGTAACGGTACAGCTTCAAGAGAAACAGAAGCTTTTGTAAAAAAGTTAGATTTAGATAAGGAGGCGGTACAAGTATTTGTTGTTAATGAAGCTGGAGCATCAGTATATTCTGCTTCTAAAATAGCACGTGATGAATTTCCTGATTATGATGTAACGGTAAGAGGTGCGGTTTCTATTGGTAGGCGTTTAGCTGATCCGTTAGCAGAGCTGGTAAAAATAGATGCGAAATCAATAGGTGTAGGGCAATATCAGCACGATGTTGACCAGTCAAAATTAAAGAAAGAACTGGATACTGTAGTGATGAGTTGTGTGAATACTATTGGCGTAAATGTAAATACAGCGAGTGCTCCGTTATTAAGCTATGTATCAGGTATAGGGACTACAATTGCAGAAAACATTGTAAAGTACCGAACGGAGAATGGGGGTATTCAGTCACGAGCAGAATTGAAAAAAGTACCTCGTTTAGGAGCAAAAGCTTTTGAGCAAGCAGCTGGATTTATGCGTATTATTGATGGGAAACATCCCTTAGATAATTCAGCAGTTCACCCGGAACGTTATAAGTTGGTGGAGCAAATGGCGAAAGATTTAAAAGTGAAGCTTTCCGATTTGATAGGTGATAAACAGCTGATTTTAAGTATAGCGCTTGATAAATATTGTACTGAGGAAATAGGATTGCCAACCTTAAAAGATATTATTGAGGAGTTAGAAAAGCCAGGAGCTGACCCAAGAAAACTAGCTAAAGTTTTTGAGTTTGCAGCTGATTTAAAGAAAATTGAAAACGTAAAAGTAGGCATGCGAGTACCTGGAATAGTGAATAATATCACCAATTTTGGATGCTTTGTTGATATTGGTATCAAACAAAGTGGTTTAGTGCATATTTCAAAATTGGCAACTAAATTTATCTCAGACCCAAACGAAGTGGTAAAGTTAAACCAACATGTAACCGTAAAGGTAATTGAGGTTGATGAATCACGTGGAAGAATTCAGTTGAGTATGGTGGATTAGTTTTTTTTATTTTTTGTTTTACGTTTGTCCTTATTCTTGACGAAAATTAGTTTATTCCTGCTTTTTGGATTTTCACGCTGTTCAATTTCAAAATCTCCTATAGATTTAATTAATGGTGTTAATTTTTCAAAACCATAATTCCTAGAATCAAAATTAGTTTGCTTTTTTTGAAGTAGACTTCCTACGTCACCAAGAAATGCCCAGCCATCTTCATCTGATGAATCAGTAATAGTTGTAGATAATAACTTAATTACTTTTGGAGTAATCTTATCAATACTTTCTTCGGGTTTATCTTTCTTATTAGAGTCTTCCTTTTTATTAGATTGATTCCGAAGGATTTCGAGGTATATAAATCTATCACAAGCAACTACGAAAGGTGTAGGTGTCTTTTTTTCACCTATCCCGATAACTTGCATTCCGGCCTCCCTTAATCTAGTAGCTAGTTTTGTGAAATCGCTATCGCTTGAAACCAAGCAAAAACCACTTACTTTTTCAGAATATAAAATATCCATAGCATCAATAATCATGGCTGAATCAGTGGCGTTTTTCCCTGTAGTGTATGCATACTGTTGAATAGGTGTAATTGCATTTTGAAGCAGTAGATTTTTCCATTTCGACAAATGAGGATTTGTCCAATCGCCATAAATTCTTTTAATGGTTGGATTTCCATACTTCGCAATTTCCTCCATCATCTCTTTTACGTGGGCAGAAGGGATATTATCTCCATCTATAAGCACCGCTAAATTCATATTCATATAATAACTTTATATTTCATAGTTTGAATATACGCTTTTTAACGACGTTTATTTATTATCAGTGTAACTACTTTATTAGTAGAGTTAATAAAATAAGGTTAGTGAATAAAATA
>JABSPO010000299.1 GCA_013214625.1 Flavobacteriaceae bacterium | reverse complement strand
TTCAAGTGATAACCCTGTGACAGATTGCGAAACTGCCCAGACAATAACTCAAATGAATGCGGTCTCTTATAATGCAGCAAATTCATCGGATTCAAATTATTCGGAATTATGTACTGACTATAAAAATGCGTTGGTTGCTCAAATTGCATCATGTGGAGATGATTCTGGAGCATTACAAAATACTGTAAATAGTTTGGGTGATTGTTCCGATACAGACACGTCAAATTCTACTGTCAGTCATGACGCTTTAATGACGGCTAATTTAAATGGAGTTCAGTATGACAATTTAGTACCTTTTTATTATCCGTATTTACATAATGCTGTTTTAGTACAAGTAGATAATTATGGTAATAAAATGTTATTAATACAAGGAAATAGTGCTCCTACTTCAGGGGGAGCAATTGAAATTAATATTCATTTACGAGAGGATAATTGGGCTATAGGTACATATCCGTTATATAGTGATTCGTCATCTGGAACAAAAATTAACCCTATTGATTTAACAAACGGGTATCAAACCTACTATGTGGATAATAGCGGAAGTATTACAATAACTACATTTGATACAGTTAGTAGAATTGTTGAAGGTACTTTTCAATATAGCTATATGCATTCGACAAATAGTGGGGAAATTGGGCCGTTTAATTGTGTGAACGGGACCTTTAGGTATTCATTAGATAATGAATATTTTGATTAATAGTTTTTACGAAGGTGCCTAGAGTTAAGTAAGCTAACTAAAATATTAAAAAAACCATTGAAATTATTTTCAATGGTTTTTTTAATAGTCCAAAAATAGCAGTGTTATTATAAAATATCAATCCCGTCCTAAATAAATTTCAACCCTATACAAAGGCCTTTATTTTACTATTAAAACAAGAATGAAGTGTCTTGTTTTAAAATAACACCCCTTGTACATTTATATTTGGAGGTTTTTCTTTGTTCAAAAATGGCTCATCTAACCATTTTTGTAAATCAATTTTCACAAAAAGGTTAATTCTTAGAAAAGCCACTAAATTAGAGAGATACCAATTATACTTTGCTGTTGCTTTTAAATACTTTAAGATTAGAATTGTAATTAATGCTGTCCATATTTGTATCATAACAGCATTTTGGCTTGTCCCGATGAATGACTTTATATGTAACAATTGTTTTATGTCTCGAAAAAATATTTCTATATCCCAACGACTTTTGTAAAGCTCACTAATTGTGTTACAAGACCATTTTAAGTTGTTTGTGATTAACTCTATTGTCTGCTCATTTTTTTCGTCCCAGACTGCAATTCTTCTTAATTTTTTAGGGAACCTCTCTTTTGATTTTTTTGTTAATTCTATTATTTCATCTTTTAAGATATGTTGATGCTTGTTTTCAGGAAGTTCATTCTCTTTTATCACATTAAACTTTAGGTTATGTTTGTGCCTAATAACGAAAAACACCTTGTTGCTGTCCCAAACATTTAATAAATGAAAATCATTGTAGAACCTATCTGCAACTATTACACTATTTTCTACTAATGGTATGTCATAAGCCCCTTTATTGTCTGCTGTCTTCCCATCTGTAATGTTTACGTAAACAGGTAGGTTACCATCAAAATCTAACAAGGTGTGAAGTTTTATAGCACCTTTTTTTGTCTTGTATTTAGCCCAATCAAAAAGTGATAAACATAAACTAATGGTACTGGCATCTAACAAAAATATTTTAGACTTTATTCTGAATTTTACTTGCTTCAACCCTGCATGCTGTCCTAATTGTTTTTGTAAGGCGTAGTAATAATCCCTAAAGAGTTCCCAGCTTCTGTTCTGGTTCTGATAACTT
This sequence comes from Flavobacteriaceae bacterium, assembly GCA_013214625.1. GTDB lineage: Bacteria > Bacteroidota > Bacteroidia > Flavobacteriales > Flavobacteriaceae. Next base: position 832 of record JABSPO010000299.1, on the reverse strand, counting down.
AAATTTGATTTAGAAGGAGAATGAACATTCCCTAAGTGATTTAAGTTTCCTGTAGCTGAACGTAAACCATTACTAATATCACGTAAGGACTGACTTTTGGCAAAATGACAAAAAAGCATGGAGACAAGGTGTGACCAACTGTCAAATCCTTTTTGATGTTTATCGGTTTGCTGTTCGGTTACTAACTTTTTGAAAATTGAACGATCTAATTTTTGAATTATTTGACCAAAAAGAGATATATTTAACATAGAGAATGGTGTTTTTTGTTGTGCAACTCAAAGTTAATTGAGATACTTAAAAATCATTCTCTTTTTTTGTGATTTTTCAAACGTTTAGGACGGGATTGATAAAATATATTTCATTGTTATTGGATCGAACCACATATGTTTAAAAAACTGTAGCTTGCTTCTTAATATAAAAAGGAAAATATTATAAACAAAACATTAGTTTAATCTTTAAGGTGTTGTTTACCAAAAGTATTTATTATAACAGTGTAGCGGTCTTTATTATTTTAGCAGACCGTAGTGATTTTATTTATGGAAAACTAATAGGAATACTTGTGTGAAATGGATACTATTGGTGTTATGTAAAAAGGACGGTTTTCAAATGGATTTATTTAATAATGAAATAGGAGAGGGTTATAATTTTTTACCTAAAGACGGTGAGGTAAACTATTATGGATCAATTATGTCTAAAATTGAGGGGGATGATTATTTTGAAAAATTACTATTGAATATTAATTGGAAAAATGACGAAGCAATCCTTTTTGGGAAACGGATTATTACGAAACGAAAAGTTGCTTGGTATGGAGATGAACAATTTGAGTACGAAT
>JABSPO010000298.1 GCA_013214625.1 Flavobacteriaceae bacterium | reverse complement strand
CCCCTATTGATTACTCAAGGGACCCGTAACTCGCTTATTTAATTATATAACTCGATTTAAAAAGATCTCGACGACCAGAGTTGTCAATTGGTGCTATTTGTATAGCTTTATCTTTTTTGAATCCTGAAATAATGACCTCCAAAGTTGTGCAGGGAGTGGGGTGCTTATAAGCGGGTCATTACGGCTATATAACAATTAAAAAGAGCTTCACGATATCACACCTTCTGGGAAAAAAGCACCAGTTGAGCCACAAACCGACTGTCTTTCTTCCATCTCCCACTCATCGTCAGAGTATTTTCCTGGGATGTCTAGATCACTCAACATCTCCGCTAGCGAAATTGCACGTTTCACATACGGTTGCTTTACTGCAGGAATTTTTTAAAACCAGATCGATCGACTAGTTTGTCAATAATTTACGAATATAACCACAACCTTATCTTTGAAATTTAGTCTTCCACTTACACACTTCAACAAGATAACCTCATTTTTGGAAACGCCCCACCTCTCCTCCAGATATTTAACTTTGAAAAATATACAGTTTGGGAATTCGAATCCCTGAAAACACATAAAAATCAATACATACGTTTTATACCGTGCGATATGCAACGCATGTGATGCACACCACTCCCCAACTCTATGAGGGGTGGTGGGGGGGGGGGGGGGTGGTGGTGGTGTGCTTTCATATACATGTACCAGTGATCGATGTTCTGCACATAAATTTTGATTATAGTAACAGTGCTATAAATATGTTCATGTGTTTACTGTTGTGTAATAATTTAATCGCCATAGTATACCCACAGCTGCGTAACAAATTTATAGTGATGTTCAATTTAAATGCTGTACAATTAAATTGAAACAATGTATAATAATAGTTTAATACAGTGGGATAAGTTTTCCTGTTTTTGCTTTTTACAGACTCATGTTCTGGGTTCCCAACTTTCAAACGGTACGTCTTTTGTTTGTATTGTCAAATGTTTGGTATAATGTAATAGAGAACTAAAGTTCATCTGGTAATGGATAAAGATAGTGCAAAGTTTTAAAGTTATCTATAGTTTTTTCCGGTACTTAATAAACATGTTTTTCACTGATTTCATTACTTTATACTGCACACTTTTCTCTTAAGTCGTGTATGGTATTTTTGAAAATAACAGTAAAATATATTCAGTCTCCGAGGCTTGAAGTTCCTATCGGTAATCATCTACAAACTAATCCAAACTACCCGGTTTCGAAACCCATATCACTGACTGTTATGTTGTAAATTTCACGTTTCTAGACAATTATTCTCGGCCCACTTTTTATGTCATACAACACGCTACGGGCGATACATTCACTTACCATCCTCCTCCCAACCAGCGATTTTCGCCATCGCCATCTAGTGGGTCAGCATGTCACGTATAATAATTTTTTAACATCATACTTTAAAATCAGTGTGGCTCTAAGCTGGACCGACCAGATTAAAAAAAAACGATTCCTGGCTGGCTTAAAAAACACTGACACATTACCGTAAACTTCCCAGTATAAGACCCCCTAGTATAAGACCACCTCCTACTTTGGGTAAAATTGAGTAAAAATAAGACCCCACTCCCTTGTATAAGACTCTCCCCACTACTTTAGGATTTTCGAGGAAAAAAAGACCTCACCCTCCTAACATCGTTTCACTGATAAAGTACTACTATTTTGTGGTATTTTGTCATAAAAATCGACACTTCTGTAACTTAAAATACATTTTATGGTATCAAAAGGCTCGAATTTTCGCCTACGGCGTGAAACTACCTTAATTTTGACTTCATTTTGCAAATATAAAAATTGGGAAAAAAGAGCACCCCGATTAAACTAAAATTCTAACAAAATAAGACCCCCAATTCAGTATAAGAACACCCACCCATTCTTTAATAAAATGAATGACAAATAAGACCCGGGTCTTATACTAGGAAGTTTACGGGTATACAGGGCATACGATTTTGGTGTTTTTTTCATAGACTGTAGATTATGCCTGTCAAAATAAACTTTTATCTGCGGACTAGTGACAGTATAACATACACACATGTCGAGATTTTAAACATTAAACATAACTTGGTACTTTTATGGTGGCATATCAAACATATTTTTGTTCATATGTATATCCACCGATATTTTGATGATTTTTTACCAACTGGAAGTTTTGTCCCAATTTTCCCGCAACTTTTATCTCGCGACACAGAGATAGTCATTGTTTTTTTACACGGAACAATGGATTTTCATCCCAGTCAATTCAACTCCGGACCCACCGATCTTTACAAAAAGCTAAAAAAATAAAAACATAAAAATATGTACGGGTCAATCTTGAAAAGTGTCGACTCGGGAGTTTCATAAAGTTTTGAAAATTTTTAAAGTTTGATGCCTAACGTTCTTTCCACACCGTCAAAAAATTGTGTGTTATTTGATCTCACTGTCCCGAAATCGGTTTAAAAACACTGCCGATATCTGTGATAGTCACAGTGTTTTTTATGTGAAAAAATCAGTTCGCCTTATGTTGATAGTTGATTATTAAGGTGTAATTTTAACAGCGATATTTTTTACAAAAATGAATTAAAAAATTCGGGTGGGAAATATTAAATAAACTACGGGGTGAGGTATGACATTTTCCAAACAAAAAAACAATGACTTTACTTGAAAATAT
>JABSPO010000297.1 GCA_013214625.1 Flavobacteriaceae bacterium | reverse complement strand
TACCCTTGGTAGTGTTATAGGACTAACTTTATACGGAGGGTTATCCGTTTTTGGAATGGCTGATAGGTACCAGTTATGTTATTCCGCTAAAAACGAAAAAGCCTTAACATTTGGATTGGGAATAGCGATAATTCCTGTGCTTTTTATATCCTTAATATTATTACTTATTGGGTTATATGTATTTCAACAAATCCCTACGCTTGATCCTGATACAGTGTTCGTATATGCAATGAAACATTTCCTAAACCCTTCATGGATACCATTATTATTAGTCTTATTTTTTGCTGGACTAATGAGTACTGCAGACACTTCTATTTTTGCTGTGGCTTCACACAGTATATTTAACACCAAAAAAGAGCATAAAATAAACTCTTTACGCTATGCTACAGTTATTACCGTTATTGGAGCTTTTATAGCAGCATATTTTTGGAGAGATATTGTAGAAATCACGATAGTTGGAGCAGCCTTACGAATGACACTTTCTGTTGCTATGATTTACACAATAAAAAACAATAAAAATAGTGGGCGATTTATAGCAAGTGCTATTGGAGGAATACTCGGTTTATTAATAGGTTTATTAATCTTCGGTCCAAAACCTACCATCGCAATTATGGTACTTATAGGATCATTACTAGGTTTGATCTATAAAAACAAACCTAAGCGACAATTCATTTAATCCAACTTATCGGTTAGTTTTTTAAATATTTTCTTAGGATTTTTTCCTTCATAAAGAATAGCATGAACAGCATCTATAATTGGAGTTCTGGCTATTTTTTTACTTAACAAATTTAATTTATGCGCACTTTTTGTAGCATAATAGCCTTCTGCAATCATGCTCATTTCCATTTGTGCTGATTTAACCGTATAGCCTTTCCCTATCATATTCCCAAACATCCTATTCCTACTAAAAACAGAATATCCCGTTACTAATAAATCTCCTAAATAAGCAGAGTCATTAATATTACGCTTCATTTTATGTCGCTTTTTAATAAAACGTTTCATTTCTCGAATACTATTACTCATTAATACACTTTGGAAATTATCTCCATATCCTAGTCCATGAGCAATCCCAGCAGCAATGGCATAAATATTCTTCAGCATTGCTGCATACTCCGTACCAATAATATCATCGGATATCTTGCACTTGATATACCAGCTTGATAAAGCATTAGCTACCAAAGTGGCATTAGCCTCACTTGCGCTTGCTATTGTTAAATAAGATAATCGCTCCAAAGCCACTTCCTCTGCGTGACATGGCCCAGTAATTACCCCTATATTTTCAAATGGAATATTGTATTCTTTATGAAAGTGTTCTCCAACAATCAAACTACTTTCAGGCACAATCCCTTTAATAGCTGAAAATATAATTTTACCCGCTAAAGAAACCGTCAAACTTTGTAATTCTGTATGTAAAAAAGCAGAAGGAATTGCAAATATGACTACATCAGCTTGAGCAATAACTTCATTAATATCAGAGCTTAAATGCAATTTTTTGATGTCAAACTCTACGGAGCTTAAATAATTAGGATTATGATGCTCCGCAAGCAAATGTTCAATAGCCGATTCATTACGCATATACCAAGCAATTTCCGAGCAGTTTTCGCACAACATTTTTACAATTGCTGTTGCCCAACTTCCTCCACCGATAACTGCGTATTTTTTCTGACTCATATTTTATAATTCGATTGCTTAAAATCAAATCCCTTTCACGGGAATGAATTTGCAAAAATACGAAAAAAAATCAGCATTAAAAGTCATTATAAAACCATAAGCTCAAGTTCCTTTTCACAAAGGAATACTTCTGTTTTGTTTTAACTAAATCGTTATGTTTCTACTACGAATACACCAATTAAAACCATAAAAATCATACTATTTAATAAATAGAAAACCCTTTTATTTTTTTGAAAACTCGTATTGCTTTTTAATAGTACTCGTGCATTTGTGACTTTTCATTAAAGCATGAGTTTACGTATTCATTTTTACTTTTGGCATAAAAGTTGATTTTACTTCTGTATAAAATAAATACTATGAACTATTTAAAACTACTTTTCGGATTATTCACTTTCAGTTTACTACTAACATCGTGTCATGTAGATGTTATTGAAGAACCTCATCATTACACCCCTGTAATCGTACATCAATCATTAGATTCCTATGACTTATGGTATGTTGATATTAATGAAACTACAGGTAACGGTGAAGTTCCTTTTTTACAAAAAGCTTTTACGATTTCTTTTAGAAACGGGACTTTATATGCCAACAATAATTTGGTAGGAATTGGTAATACCGGTAACGGATTTGGTATTGATGTTGGATATTACAACACCTATAACAACATTGTAGAAGTAAGCCATGACCTCAACGGCTATTGGGAACTAGAAGTATTTCATATAAACGTAAACAAAATTGAACTGTACCACAGACCAACAAATACATCTTATTTTTTATACGGATATAGTAAAAATAATTTTGATTATGACTTAGTGTTTTACGACAACATTCATTATTTCTTACAAGAATATGAATCTTGGGAAAAAGTAGCAACTAATGGTGGTTCACCAACAGAATTTGATGCCGAAAATTTCGTGCAGTTTTTAGCTGGGGGGAATAATGATGAGTTCAGAAGTTCACAAGATACAACAGGTACACCTATTAGTAACTTATCT
>JABSPO010000296.1 GCA_013214625.1 Flavobacteriaceae bacterium | reverse complement strand
ACTCCCGAGATTAAACTGCTTTTTCAGTTAAGATTGTGATGCTTTACAATCTTCAACAGATCACTCAAAATAAATTTCAAACAATATACTTTTATGAAAGCTTAAAACATCGCAAAGCACTTATTTTAAAAACACTCATTTCATAATAATCCAAACTACCGAGATTTTGAAATAATGTTTACACCAAAGTACGAGCAACAAAGCAAAAAAATTCATCCATGAAATGATTCTCATTCTTTGAAAAACATTTTTTGGGAAATTTTACACGGAAGTTCATGGAAATTAAACAAGTACCTCATGAAACAGTTTTGAATAAAATAATAAACTGGTATGAACGAAGATCATTTGCACGTAGTATCAAATTATGGCCCTTTAGTTCGTATTTTTAACTTTGGAAAATATAATAAAATATAATTATTGATAAATTCAAAAAAAAATCATATACTTTAAATTATTAAATTTATATATCGAAACATTATTTGATCCAAACTGAATGAGTTTTGACTTTAAAACTTAGTTCACGTTTTCAATTCGTTCGGGCTGCTATCCTACTATGAGGTCTTTCTTAGGACAAGCATGAAACTGGTCTGGTATTTGATTTTCTGAAACGAGCCTATTTCAAAATATTAGACCAGCTGTCAGTAATAGACAGTAAAATATTCTTTTCGACAAACATTAATATACATAAATGAATTTTACACTTCCCCCTATGGCTCGTGATCGAAAAGAATCTTTAAACTTGTCTAAACTTGACCATTTAAATCAGTTTAGTTTTCGCATGCACTCTAAGTATATCAGCAGTCATCACCTCTCTTTCCCCATAAAAACAGTCAACCAATCGACCTACACGACTTCCTATCAGTCTCAAAAAACATATAATTAGAGAATCACTATTGGAGCTTAATGACTACTCAATGAAAAATTGTAAATTTGCCTTTATAAAAAGAACATGCGCCTATCAAAAGAGCTAAGTCAAAATTATAAACTTGACTGGAAAATCACCTGAAAAAACGCTATTCAACTTGGCACCAGAAAATAACACTAATAATCAAGTTAAACGACCTTATTCTTAAACTCTTGAACTCAGGTTTACATTTAATAAAGCAACACTTTTTAAGAACCATTTTTTCCCCAGAAGACTTTGATTTTTTAAAAAAATTTAGATCAGACCAGATAAAAAAACTAATGAAAAAGTCGTCGTCAATTTTATAACCAAACCTATACAATATATAAAAAAATCTATCAAAATAATTCATCTTAAATTAAAGATGTAATTTAAAATTGAAGATTTTTCTCAGGTTTCAAAATCAATATCAAGCAGCTAAGAAAAACCACTATAATTGAAGGAAATAATAAATAATGCAAAAACTTCGATTTGGTATTCGATCCACAAAACACTCTTCCTTAATTAAAAGTTAACTTTTCATAGATTCCACCCTTCGAAAGAAACAGAAAAAACATTCAAATTATGACGTAAGACATATTTACCAGATAGTGTTTAAAGATATCTCATGAATAAAACACATATCTTTAAACGAGATCTCTATTTCTATTTAATCAGAGGCAATTGCCTAGCGGTTAAGACGCAACACTCAATTTTCACTTCACGATAGCCATTAGGTCCAAAACCAACCTGAAATATTTTTTACCACACAGTGAACAGAGAACTACTACACTCATCCCACAATGTGAACCTAATCTCTTAGATACATATATAACAATTACAGTCCCAAGCATATCATCCTACATTTGGCTTGAAATATCTAACCCAAGCACGCTAAAGTCTTCCTACCCGGACAGCATAATGAGAAGAGCTCAAAGGTGAGAGTTGTAAGTTGGGTTTCTTATCTGGAAGGAAATTTCTTTTTACAAGAGGAAATTACCTTAAGGGATAATTCCAATCTCTAAGAGAGGAATTATCCAAAGAGAAATAACTCAAAAGGAAGTTTCTCTTAAAAAAGTACAAGTGTAATTACATGAACGAAAAATTCGCACCTGAGAAAGTTCACTGTAGAAAAATGATTTCAGATGATATTGATTTTATGAGATAAAAAACTTATCTTAAAAAATCATACTTTATAAGAAAGAAGTTTTTTACAATACGACCTTTTCAACTATCAAGAAAATTACAGTTCATGTATGATATAATTTCAAGAGTAAATAGTGCTATATATATCTAAAGACATCACCCAAAAATATCTCGAATTGTTATATCAATAAAAAGTGTGAAATTAGAAGTAATACTCTGTAACACAGACTTAATTATTACACATTTATCTTGAAAACTTTCAATTAAATGTATAAGTCTATCTAAATCTATACTCTAATTTCTCAAAAAAGAAAAAGTAGAACCGGTTTAAAATAATCTTACTCAATTAATTTCTTTTCAGAAAGCTGAGTCATATTGTCTAGCGAAATATGGAGGACTGTGGGTAATATAAGGTGACGGACCTGATGAGCTATAGCCTCGCTAAAGGAATTTAACACCTGATAAATTCCTAACGCGCAACACCACTCCCGAGATTAAACTGCTTTTTCAATTAAGATTGTGATGCTTTACAATCTTCAACAGCTCACCGAAAAAAATTTCAAACATAATATTTTTATGAAAGCTTAAAACACCGCAGAACACTGATTTCAAAAACACTCTTTTCATAATAGTCCCATCTTCTGAGATTTTAAAATAATACTTAAACCAA
>JABSPO010000295.1 GCA_013214625.1 Flavobacteriaceae bacterium | reverse complement strand
CAGAAAGCATCCATATAAAATCAGACGGGAGCACAATGTACCTTACCTTAAGAGGTATTGACTTTGAAGGCCACGATTTTGAGGCATTAACAGGAGAAATTGACGATACTAAATTTGAATATGAAATATTTAAAGGGTACACCTTAAAACATTTATCCAATTTTAAACTTACAGTAACGATACCCATACTACTATACAATTCGCTATCAAACCAAACTCTTACAGAAAATTTAACGGTAGCTATAGAAGTAGGTGAAACCGTAAAAATTATGGGCTTAGATAGTGAAATAACAAATTTAAAGTTAAGCAGTTGTTTTGGTGAGTTTGTAGTTGAAAAGAAATTAGAATGGATGGAAGACGCCTTAATTGCTTTGCAAAATAAACTGCCAGAAAACATCTATTTAAAAACCTGTTTAAGCTGTAAATACTCCAATTATAGTCCTTTTGGAAATGGAATGTTCGGTAGTATATATTGTTTTAAAAATATAAAAGAAGCGTTCAAAAAAGTGAATAGCAAATTTGACTTGTTAGATTTATGGACAGCAGAGGCCGTAGAAAAAGGAGATGTTTTTTCGGTGCAAGAAACCTTTACATGTGCCGAGCATCAACTACCAACAGTAAATGATTGGTATTATAAAGATTGGAATAAACCAATTTTAATAGAGGAAGACATGGAAATACTAGAAAGCACTTTGTTTTATAAAACAATTAATGCTTTGCTACGTAACCAGTTTCCAGTAATAAAGCAAAACATAAATACTAAGTACGAACAAGTTTTAAAAGAAAAACAATTTCAATATTTGCTACCATTAATCTGTAAATTTGAGTATTCTAGTTGGGGAGGAAATCGGCAATGGAGAATAGAATTAGATTTTGATGATTATCAGTGGTCTAACAAAACGGTAAAACCTCATTTTTTAAATGCTCTGGTTTATTTAGAAATTGGAAAAGAAGTAATTTATTTTAAATGTCAATTGTGCAGTTCTTTTAATGATGAATTACAACTGATGGATACGGTAAAAATATCACATCAAAAATTAAACGACACCAATTTTGTCGCAGATAAAATAAAAGAAATAGAACTGTTTTTAAAAGATTTACCCAAACGTTTTATAAAAGAAATAGAAAAAGTGAATTTTAAAGAATTAGAATTTTTAGAAGATGAAGATGAATAAAAAAATACAAGAAAAATGGAAAGAGGGTTGGCTACCAGGTTATGATTGTATCACCTACGGAAATGGCACAATAACTATTGCCAATACTTATAATGTAATTCTAACCGAAACCAACGAAAATAAACGGTACTGGTTTCCCTTATGTGACACCACTTTAGAAGGCTTAGAAAAATACGATGAAGATATTTGGACGGAGTGTGATATTTTTCACAGTGCCTTTGAATACGAAAATCAAAAATTTGTATTTGGCGATGGCGCTATGGGTAACGAAGGTTATATAGCTTCAACAACATTAACTGGAGACTTAAATTGGGCTATATTTTTTACGTTTTCAAACCCCATTCATAAAGCTGAAGTAATAGACCATCATTTAATTTGCTATGGTGACTCAGGAGTAATTATGATTGATATAGACCTCAATAATATCACTCAAATAAAAGTAACATATCAAAATATATGAGAGTAATAATTTGGTTTTTAATGTCACAATGAGCTTCGCCTGTGCTGAGCGAAGACGAAGTATCTCAATCAAGAAAGTAGTATCCTAAAATATACAATGAACTATAATTTAACATCTATTCTACAACAATTATCTGCTATTCACTTTAAAGAAATAGAGGGTGAATTTACAACCCACGAACTGTGGGAATGGATGCTTTTTGATAAAGAGAACAGTATTTTAAACAAATCCCTACAAATCCATCAACCCTCGGGAGTACCTATTAACGGAAGAGTTACAGAACTAAACAAAAACCTATCCATCACAGGGAATTATTATTGTTTTACCTATATAGCACATCAGCCTGCATATCACTTACATAAAGTAAATTCTGTAGATGAATTGGCCAACTTAATATTAGCAAAAAGTGGGGTTACTAATTGGTTTACAACGATAATAATACCTATTGTTAAAGGCAAAATAGGGACCATTTTAAAAAAGCAAAAATTTACAGCTACGGAGACCTGTTTAATCAATGAAATTCAAGAAATAATAACCTCTCTTGATAATTTTAACTTTAATAAATTGACAAAACAAGGACATTTTTGCTTACTTAAATATAAAAACTTAGGCATATCTCAACAAAATATGTACAATACAATACATTTTATATCTCAAATATATCAGAGGCTAAATATTGATAATAAACAAGATTTAGCAGATGAATTTCTAGATTATATAAGTGGTTATATAGGTGATAAAAAATGTTGGATATGGGATAAGCCATTGTAAAAAATGAAAAATTATGATAATATCAATTAAAGATTTTGTTTTAACAGGTAAGTTCGGGCCTATTTCTATAGGGATTGATAAAGGCAAAGTAATTGATTATTTAGGCAAACCTAACAAAAAAAGCAATTACCAAAATGAAAGGTTTGGATTGTATTACAATGGGGGTCGTTTTTCAAATTCAAATTCAAATTCAAATTCAAATTCAAATTCTAATAAAATTTATGCAATTACTTGTCAATAATTGGATGAATTTTTTATTAAAAAACCAACAACAAGAGTTTTCTCATTAACAGATAA
>JABSPO010000294.1 GCA_013214625.1 Flavobacteriaceae bacterium | reverse complement strand
AAGACAATTTAAAGACATTACATAAAACCATTAAAAAGGTCTCTGAGGATATTGAAAATTTCTCTTTCAATACTTCAGTATCTACTTTTATGATTTGTGTGAATGAATTAACCGCTCAAAAATGTAGTTCTAAGGCCATATTAGAGCCATTAGCGGTATTAATGGCACCTTATGCTCCACATATTGCAGAAGAGTTATGGGCTCAATTAGGAAATGCTAATTCTGTTTCAGAAGCTGCTTTCCCAATATTTGATGAAAAGCACTTGGTAGAAAGTAGTAAAAATTACCCAGTATCCTTTAATGGTAAAATGCGTTTTATGCTAGAGTTGCCATTGGATATGAGTAAAGATACTATTGAACAAACAGTATTGGCTGACGAACGTACGATAAAGCAATTGGATGGTAGAACACCTAAAAAAGTAATTATAGTCCCAGGGAAAATTGTAAATATTGTAGGGTGAAATTTGTCAATATAGTTAGGGTTTAAAATATTTAGTACCTTGATGCAAACTGATACATTCATAGATTTGTAAAACAAATCTTAAATTAATTTTGATATGAAATTTTTTATTTTTTTCTATTTATTTTGTTTAACATTAACTGCTCAAGTTTCAAATTTTTGGGATGTTGAAGCCCCTCAAGATTTTATTTTTGATGGGGGAATAATGTACTATGTTGCTCAGGGTATCGGTTCTACAGGGGGATTTGTTGCAAAAGTAGATTTTTCAGAACCAACACCAACAGCAACATATTTAGTAAATAACATTACTTATCCAAGAGCTATCATTTTTGATGATAACTATATTTATTATGCACTTTCTTTTCAGATTTTTAAAATACCAAAAAATGACACATCACCAGTCCCTATATTAGTTTGTTCAGGAGTATCCAACCCTAGAGCTTTGCATTTAAAAAATAGTGAGCTATATATGGCAGAAGGGGATAAAATTTCTAAAATTAACATTGCAGATGCAAATCCTGTTAAAGTAAATCTTGTAACTGGGCTTACAGATTTTCCTTTAAGCTTTTCAGAATATAACAATGAGCTTTACTATTCTCATGGCCTTAAAGTTTCTAAAATTGATTTTGGAACTAATTCTCCAACAGTAACTGATGTGATTACCAACTTAGATTCTAGAGTATACGGTATGGATTTTAATGATAATTTCCTTTATATTGATCAAACTTTTATTGGTGGTGCTAGAAAATTTTTAGAAGTAGACATACTTAATTTAAACACAGTGGAAATACCTGTAAATCTACCATATTTATCAGGTTTAGGACTTAAATTTAAAGATGGGGATTTATATTTTGCAAGTGCTCCAGCAGATAAGATTTATAAACTTGAAAATGTTAGTGTGCTATCAATAAACAATTTCATTGTTGAAGAGAATACTCTTAAAATTTTTCCCAATCCAACTTTAGATTATTTTAGTATTGCTAATTTAAAAAAGACTAAAAATTATAAGCTTTTCGATTTAAATGGAAGGTTAGTTGCTTTTGGTAAAATATCACCTTTTAAAAATAAGATTAGTATTAATAATCTATCAAAAGGTATTTATGCGCTTATTCTTGATGGATCTCAAAGGTTTAAAATTATAAAAAAATAGTTGAGAACAATTACAAGGGCGTAACCTAAAAAAGTAATTATAGTTCCTGGGAAGATTATCAATTAGGTTGGATAGTAAACCAGTCAATATTATCCTCATCTGAGGGAATAGTCACAAAATAAAAACTCAACATAATCAATAAAAAAGCGGCTATTTAGCCGCTTTTTTATTGATTATATCAGACTGTCCCGATAGTTATCGGGATATCGAAGTCTTACTGTAGCATTACTTTTTTAGTAATGCTATTATTTTTAGCATCAGTAATTTTCACAAAATACATCCTACTAGGAATTGAATACTTTCTGTTTTTACAGTTTCAGAAAACACCTTTTTACCAATTGTATCATACACCTCAATACTAGTAATACTGTTTTGAGAATTGTTCCTGATGTTTAAAATACGATCTTCATTTAATGGGTTTGAAAATAAATTAATTTCATTTTCTAAAACAAAAGTATTGGCAGACAAACGTACTCAAATGCACTTGGATGGTAGAACACCTAAAAAAGTGATTATAGTTCCTGGGAAGATTATCAATTTGGTTGGATAATATGTCAATATTTTAGTTGCCCTAAAAAAGATTGACGGTTTATGCCAATTAAAATTCATTGCCTTCATATGAAAGCTTTAGTTTTATCTGTCATATCGAGCGCAGTCGAGATCTTTTTAAGTTTAAATAGTTCTCGACTGCGCTCGAACAGACAAATCTTAATATTTTAGATTTTGCTAAGATCTCTTTTTAAATTATTACAAACAAAAAATGCCACGATGTACATCGTGGCATTTTTTGTTGTTATATTATTAGTTAACTACTCAATAATCATTCGCTTAGTTATTGTAGCAGTGTCCGATTGTATTGTAATAAAATACATTCCTTTAGCTAATGCTGTTAAGTTAATATCTTGACTATTAGCAAAACTTTCTAACGATATCGTTTGTACCCTCTTTCCTAACATGTCAATCACTAACAATTCTTTTAATTGCTCTTGACCTGAATAGTTTAATGTAAAACTACCTTTATTAGGGTTTGGATAAATATTAGATAATTGATTTAAAAGACTAGCGTCATTTGTACTAAGTACAGCATCACCAGTACCCTGAATAGCAAAGTCGTATACAAATTTTACACAATCATTATTATTAATAGTAATAGTAG
>JABSPO010000293.1 GCA_013214625.1 Flavobacteriaceae bacterium | reverse complement strand
TTTGTGGTGGATTTAACTCTAATATCATAAAACGATCTAATTATTTATTGGATACTGTTTATGCAGGAAAACAAGTTGATTTTGTGTGTATCGGTAAAAAAGCAAATGATATTTTAGTAAAAAGAAGTACTGTCATTGCTAATAAAAGTGAAGTTTATGACGATTTAACTTTTGACAATGTTGCTGAAATAGCAGAAATGTTAATGGAGAAATTTGTTGATGGATCTTACGATAAAATTGAATTAGTATACAACAAGTTTAAAAATGCTGCTACTCAAATTATCATGACGGAGCAATTTTTACCAATTGTTTCTCAGGAATCTGATGCAGATGTAAACTTAGATTATGTTTTTGAGCCTTCTAAAGAAGAAATTGTAGAAACATTAATACCTAAGTCATTAAAAACACAATTGTACAAAGCAGTACGTGATTCTTTTGCTTCTGAGCATGGAGCACGTATGACAGCAATGCATAAAGCAACTGATAATGCAACTGAATTAAGGGATGCATTAAAGTTAACATATAACAAAGCACGTCAGGCAGCTATTACTAACGAAATATTGGAGATTGTTGGTGGAGCGGAAGCACTTAAATAATTAGATGAAGCGAAAGCGAAGTCAAATGTTTAATATTGTGTGAAATCATTAAGTAATTAACTGTCATTCCCATGAATATGGGAATCTCATCAAATATATAACCTCACTTTTTAAGTGGGGTTTTTTTGTGCCTCTATTTAATGGAATCGATACATTAAAAAAAGGAAATTAATTTTATAAGAAAGGCTGATCATAATTTTTACGACCATTTTTCTTAAATATTTTGGTATAGCTTTTGAAGTTGTATCTTTATAAAACAAAAAATTTTCACCATGAAATTACTGCAAAAAATAGGATTTACAGTATTCGTTTCCATATTAACACTAAGTTTTTCACAATGTACTAGTGTAAAAAAAACTATGGAAATAGCAAAAACAATTGAACTATCTAAAGAGTTAACTACTGATGTATATTATCAAAATTGGGTTGCAGGAGTTAGAGGAGGTGGTTCAGGAACGAATTTATACATAAGCAAATCAGTTGTTGGGAATAAGCAATTGATAACAGCCTATTTTAAAGACAAAAGTGTAGATTTTGAGCCTGTAACAAAAATGGGAGACGTATATGTAGCTCGTTTTAAGGGTGAAGCGAATCAAATATATGATATGGAAATGAATGCCGATTCAATTAACGAATATGGGAATAAAGCCCCAGTTGAAAAAAAAGATTTTCCTTTTAAACTAGCGCCTAATGAAGCTGTTGTAAGTTATATAGAAAATAATACAGTAAAGTATTTAAAACTGATAAACATTTCTAAAAAAGAATCATTGGCGTATCCATCAGCTCCAAGAAATTAAAGTTCAGCTTGCAGATAGCGTTTTTTAGAAAAGCCGTATCATATTTGACTTGAATAGTTATATATTTCTTCATAGCTTTAGGTTGAGTCATTGATACTTTAAATACCGTATTAGTCCAATTTAAATCTTTTGTGACTTTCTAATTTTCAGTATTTTGTAGAAACTGGACTTGCAATAAAAACAGTAAATAGTTAAACGACTATATTACTATATTTTTTTTATTTCAAATTCTTGTATTGATAATTCAGCTTCAGACCATTTATTATATTTATAAGCCCATTCTGCTTTCAAGGATTTAAAGAATAATTCAGCTACTGCATTCTTTTTTAAATTAAAAACAACGTTTTCACTCATAGATCACCCAGTATTTTTTCTATTATACAAATCAATGATTACTGTTAAATACATTCAGCCTTGTTTCTATAGAAGTAATATCTGATAGCTATCTTGATTTTCCGATACGCATCAAAGCTATATTCAAAAACATGATGTATAAACTTTAAGATAATTTCGTTTTCTAACCAATGTTTTGATAGACCAGACTTCAGCCAATTATAATATCCACTCTTGCTTCTATTTAGTGTATTAGGCTTCTTCTCAACTGGAAAATTAAGTTTGTGATGTTTTACGCATCTAAATTTCTTTTGTCGCTTCTGGAGAAGATGCTCACCTGCTTTTTTGATATCTCATTTTCAAAAGTGACATCTTTCAATTGTCTTTTAAGTTCAGTGATTTCTCTTTGCTGATCTGTTACTTAACTTTACTACGACTAGGGAAGTTATTTTTACTATACATACTAAATTCTTTTCACCAATGATCTAATAACATGATGATATCCCTAACTCACGGTTTACTTGTTTTACATTGCCTTTAGCATGACTTAATTCTACTGCTTTTTGTTTATACTCATCTGTGTGATTTTTTTTGACACTTTTCAAAGTTAATTTAATCGTTTAACATAGTGTCGAGTCAAGTATAGTAAGTCCATTAATTATTATGATTTATAAATAAACAAAGATAAAACGCCTGTGTATTTCACCGAAAAAACAAAGTCGTTCGTCTAAGTCATGTGTTTAGGTAAAAAATAGTTCTTCAACCTGCACGTTTCCAGTCGCTAGTATAACACTTCAAAAAAAGCGCCTAAAAAGTTAGGTTGATAGGAAAGAAAGGTGGTATCTTTGCACCCGCAAAACGGCTGAGTTTACAACGAGGTTTTAGTAGCGAGAAGTTCTTTAAAAGATGTGGTTTGAGTTTAGTTTTTAAGAGTTGAAAAAACTTTTTAAAAAAAAGCATTGCGAGGAAATAAAAAGGTTGTAAGTTTGCAACCGCTTAGCGAAACAACGAGAGTTGGGGAGTTAAAAAGTTCTTAAAAAAT
>JABSPO010000292.1 GCA_013214625.1 Flavobacteriaceae bacterium | reverse complement strand
GACGGGCCAAAAGAAACAACTGGTAAAAGGTATTGCGTAAATTCTGTATCATTGATTTTTTATCCAACGGAAAATAAATAACTTAATAACTATTTTAAACCTTTTCATAATTTCTAAGTCTTAGAAATACAACATTAAAAGGTATCACTATATGAAAAGGTTTATGTACACTATTACATTAGTATTATTTATAGTTTGTTCAACTTCTTGTGTAACTAGAACCCAACGAAAACCTATTCACAGGACTAAAACAGTAATTAGAGTTGCTCCGAAAGGACATAAAGTAGTTTTTGTAAAAGGAAATAAATATTACAAATGGAACAATAAATATTATAAAAAAACTAGAAGAGGTTTTGTTGTGGTAAGGTTATAATACCAAATCAATTTTACATTAAGCGCTAACAGTTTAAAACTGTTAGCGCTTTCATTTTTTAAAAGCATTGACTAAAAATTCAATTTCATTTTGTAAATTCGTGCGATTAAAATTCTGACTAAAAAAATTCATTATAATGAGTAAATATGATATTATAGTTCTTGGTTCTGGACCAGGTGGTTACGTTACAGCAATTAGAGCTTCACAATTAGGGCTTAAAACTGCTGTTATTGAAAAAGAAAGTCTTGGTGGAATTTGCTTAAACTGGGGATGTATCCCTACAAAAGCATTATTAAAATCTGCTCAAGTATTTGAATATCTTAAACATGCCGAGGATTACGGTTTATCTGTAGAAAACCCTGACAAAGATTTCACTAAAGTTGTAAAGCGTAGTAGAAACATTGCCGAAGGGATGAGTAACGGTATTAAGTTTTTGATGAAGAAGAATAAAATTGATGTCATCAATGGATTCGGAAAAGTAAAAACTGGAAAAAAAGTTGATGTTACTGCTGAAGACGGAACTGTTACAGAATACAGCGCTGATCATATAATTATTGCAACAGGGGCTCGCTCAAGAGAATTACCTGCATTAAAGCAAGATGGGAAAAAAGTTATTGGTTACCGTGAAGCGTTAACATTACCTGAACAACCAAAAAAGATTGTAATTGTTGGTTCTGGAGCTATTGGAGTTGAATTTGCATACTTCTATAACGCTATGGGTACAGATGTTACAGTTGTAGAGTTTTTACCAAGAATAGTTCCTGTTGAGGATGCTGCTGTTTCTAAGCAATTAGAAAAGTCGTTTAAAAAATCAGGAATTAAAGTGATGACTTCCTCAGAAGTTACCTCAGTAGATACTTCTGGAAACGGGATTAAAGCTATCGTTAAAACTAAAAAAGGAGAAGAAATTTTAGAAGCTGATATTTTATTATCTGCTGTTGGAATTAAGAGCAACATTGAAAACATCGGCTTAGAAGATGTTGGTATTGTTACTGATAAGGATAAAGTATTGGTAAATGATTTTTACCAAACAAACATTCCCGGATACTACGCTATTGGAGATATTACTCCTGGACCTGCATTAGCACACGTTGCTTCTGCAGAAGGGATTTTATGTGTAGAAAAAATTGCTGGACAACATGTTGAAGCTATTGACTATGGAAATATTCCTGGTTGTACATATTGTTCACCTGAAATTGCAAGTGTTGGTATGACGGAAGCGCAAGCTAAAGATGCTGGTTACGATATTAAAGTTGGTAATTTCCCTTTTTCTGCTTCTGGTAAAGCAAGTGCTTCTGGAACTAAAGAAGGATTTGTAAAAGTAATTTTTGATGCTAAATATGGTGAATGGTTAGGATGCCATATGATTGGTGCTGGAGTTACCGATATGATTGCTGAAGCCGTTTTAGGTAGGAAATTAGAAACAACTGGTCATGAAGTACTAAAAACCATACACCCTCACCCTACTATGAGTGAAGCGGTTATGGAAGCTGTTGCTGCTGCTTATGATGAAGTGATACATTTATAGTTTTAAGCTTTAGGCAAAATTAAAAAAGTCGTTTTGATGTACATCAAAACGACTTTTTTTGTGATAATTTTTCATTCTTGGCTCTTGAAAATGAGAAAACTCATTTTCAATGATTTACAAAAAGCTTTGCAATGCCAATTCATAACTTTGCAAACCAAACCCTGTAATAATTCCTTTTGCATTGGGCGCTAAGTATGACTTATGCCTAAACGATTCCCTTGAATAGGTATTTGATATGTGAACTTCAATAACTGGAGTAGTAATTCCCGCTACAGCATCAGCAATACCAATTGAGGTGTGCGTATACGCAGCAGCATTTAATATGATTCCATCATAATCAAATCCAACTTCCTGTATCTTATCTATTAACTCTCCTTCTATATTAGATTGAAAATAGGATAATTTAATAGTTGGATTCTTTTCCTTAAGCTCATCAAAAAACTCTTGAAAAGATAAATCTCCGTAAATATTCGTTTCCCGTTTCCCTAACAAATTTAAGTTAGGACCATTAATAATGATGATTTTCATGCTATACGTTTATAATATTAGTGTTTATCAAAAGTAATTAAATTAACACAAAACACCAATTCCTACTGTTTAACTATACTATTTACTCTTAAACGAATTTCGCTTATTTAAACTCATTAAAAATAAACAATTTACCAGGCGCTAATTACCTACATCCTACGTATTTACTATACAAAATAATTACATACACCTAAATAACACACTTAGTTTTTTTGTCGTTGAGTAATTAGTTCTATTTTTGCCAAAGATTAACTTAATTAAATAAATATTAAAATGAAAAAATTATTATTATCTGCTTTAGCAGTTTGTGCATTCACATTCTCTAACGCTCAAGAAACTGAAAATGCTGAATCTAATGGTGTAGCTAAAGGAGACA
>JABSPO010000291.1 GCA_013214625.1 Flavobacteriaceae bacterium | reverse complement strand
GAAAAGTTGAAAAGTTGAAAAGTTGAAAAGTTGAAAAGTTGAAAAGTTGAAAAGTTGAAAAGTTGAAAAGTTGAAAAAAAAATGCGAAGCATTTTTTTAAAGACAAAACATAAAAGACAATGAAAAATATAATAACCTTACTCATAATAATTTTTATCTCTTGTAAAAAGGACTCCAAAACTATTGATGCTACAATAGCTTTAAAAAATGTCCCTGAATCATTTTTTTCTCCAAATTCAAAACATAAAATTCAGGAAACTGATAAATTAATTGACTTTACAAGTGAATATAATAGGTTACCTAACTCAGAGTTTTCAAAATTTTATTTAAAGAAACATCCGGAAAAATATGCTCCTTACTTTAATATTACCTTGAATTTAAGTCCTGCTAATAAAATAACTTTTGAAGGTGTAGAAGTATATAAAAATGAATTGATTTCCTACGTAGAAGAATTTGTCGATTTTGCAGCAGAAGGAAAACCAACATTGATTCATTTGAATTTTGATGAAAATAGCAGCTTGAAATCTTATTTAGATTTTATCGAATTTATAAAACCAATTTCATCAGAATCAATACAAATTAATGATTCTGTATTCATTTATAATATTGACTCCTTACCTGATTGTGATTGTAGTCTTTGATGTTCGGTGTTAGCTTAATTTCGAAATTATAACGCAATTTTTAAAAGTAATTACATCTTTTATCATTATTGCCCGGTAAAGAATCAAGAACTTTACGCTGTTGGAAAAAAGAGCAAATAATTATTTGTAAGCAACTTATAACCTGTTAACTAAAAACTAACTTGTTAAAATTGTTTATTAATTTCTGTCCTATTTTAAAAAGATTTTAACCTCAGTAAATACATAGGTTTTTTGAGGCGTTTGTTATTTTAATCGAACAACAATTATTTTTTACAGTTTTAATTAGTGTATTCGTTGCAAAAAATGTCGAGATTTATTTATTTTTACATAAACATCATTCATATTGGAATTATTTAATTTTTTAGAATTCAGTTTTTTAGACCTCGTAGATATTACGTTAGTTGCCTTATTGCTATACTACATATACCGTTTAGTAAAAGGTACCGTTGCCATAAACATCTTTATTGGTATTGTAGTTATATACCTTATTTGGGAATTGACTAAAGCACTTCATATGGATGTATTGAGCGGTATTTTAGGGAAGTTTATTAGTGTTGGAGTATTTGCATTAATAGTTGTGTTTCAACAAGAAATAAGAAAATTTTTATTAATGATTGGTTCTACGAAATTCTTTACCAATAGTAAACTCTTACAAAACTTCAACTTCTTACAATCAAAACTAAAATCTAATACGGATGTGGATGCCATCCTTACCGCTTGTATAAAATTGGCGACTACCAAAACTGGAGTTTTACTAGTTTTCGAACGTAAAAATAATTTGGATTTTGTAAAGAGTTCAGGTGATGAAATGAATATTGCAATTACACAACCCATTCTAGAGAGTATCTTTTATAAAAACAGCCCGTTACATGATGGAGCGGCAATTATTGAAGGAAATAATATTACAGCAACCCGTGTTATACTTCCTGTATCTAACAGCCAAAACATTCCTAATAGATTCGGATTAAGGCACAGAGCTGCTATAGGAATTACCGAAAAAACGGATGCCTTAGCGTTACTAGTTTCCGAAGAGACTGGACAAATATCCTATATCAAAAATGGTGAATTTGTGCTATTTAAAGACACTGACGAATTGGGTGAATTACTAAACCAAGATTTAGGGTAAAGCTAGCCTCTATCATTTACTATTTTATATTTTATTATGAGCTCCTTAACTAGACGGAAATTTATCAAGAATGGTGTTTTAGCATCTATCGGACTTGTATTACTTGACTCTTTATGGTTTGAAAAATATATCATCGATTGGAATTATTTTGACATTTCAAAAAACACTGAAAATAAAATAAAAATAATTCAGATAACCGACTTACACATTGATTCAATTCAGTATTTCCACAAGTCAATTGCAAAAAAGATAAATCGATTAAAACCTGATTTAGTTTTTATTACAGGGGATTCAGTAGATAAAACTGAAAAAATAAAGGCATTAAATGAATTCCTTAAATTAATAGATCATTCTATTCAAAAATACGCCATTACTGGAAATTGGGAATATTGGGGTGATGTGAATCTATCGGAATTAAAAGAGACCTATTCTAACAACAATTGCATTCTGTTAATAAATGAAAACAGAAACATCATAATTAGAAATCGTGAAATTTCAATAATTGGAATTGATGATTTTGTTGGAGGAACTGCTAACTTCAATAAATCCATCGAAAACTTAAAGCAAACAAATACAAACATTGTATTATCACACTGCCCTGAGTATAGAGATGTTATTTCAAAAGAAAACCGCAATATAAACATCGATTTAGTTTTATCTGGCCATACACATGGTGGACAAATTACATTGTTAGGTTTCGCTCCTTTCAAACCTAGAGGAAGCGGAAGATATTTAAAAGGTTGGTACAAGCAAACTGAGCCAAAAATGTATGTCTCAAAAGGAGTAGGGACAAGTATGCTCCCAATACGATTTGGCGCAAGAGCTGAAATAGTAGAGATCGATATTTAATCTCATCTGTGGGATAATACCTTATGGATTTCCGCTATCAAAAAACATATTGTCAAACTCATCTTATGTATTTAATTTCAATCAAAAAAAAAGCCTGTTAATTAAAAATTAACAGGCTTTTTTACCCCAAAAAAACTTACTTTACCTACTGTCAAAAGTAGATACTCAAATATAATACTTTATTTGATTTTATAAAATACCCAATATTGGGTATTTTTCATTTCACAGAAATGATAGTATTAATTGATTAGCAAATGAACAT
>JABSPO010000290.1 GCA_013214625.1 Flavobacteriaceae bacterium | reverse complement strand
AAATTTATTGTTAATAGCTCTAGAGAAAAACACGCAAGCAATTCAAGAACAAAAACTAAATGTAAACGTACAGGCACCAAGTATAGATTTAGAATTTTTAGCATACCGTAACGAACAACTTGAAGATTAATGATTTTACCATCACCAACAAACCGCTTTAAATACGAATTAAGTCACAAAGACTTTGATTCGATTATTATACCTGAGCCAATAGGATGGAATTCAGACGAAAAAGAGTACGCAAGAAATAAAAAACATCATGGTATTATTGCTAAGTTTTCTAACAATCTAAAGTTTTACAAAGAAGCTTCAGATTTTATTTTATTAGTTGACGGTATTTATGGAGTCAATGCGGATTTAACGCTTACGAAATATGAAAGGCACCCAATAACCAACCGGTGGGAGCTAATCTATTCGGGGAATTTTGACTTAACAACGCTAAAAGAAGAAAAAGGACTTGTTTCGGTTAAATTCAATTCTGGAAGTTTCGATAAAGTCCGAAAATCACGCTTCAGTAAAAAAGTAGAGATTGACCGAACAACAGATTTAGAAGGAAATCAAATACCTGAGTTAGTAACCAAAGAAATGGCTCTTGATGGAAGGAAGATATTCTTAAAAACAAGTTATGAAGTCAAGCCTTCGGATAACAATCTTAGAATACACTTGTACTCCACAGGAGGAAAAAGAAGAACCTCCGAAGGTATTCCCTTACAGTTAATTAATAAGTCACATGAAGAAGCGCAATCTGTTAGCGTAAACTCTGAGCAAGGTGAGGATTGGGACAACGGAGTTGAGCTTGTGACAGGGACAGCGGGAGCATTGTTTTTTGCAAATTCAGAACCTCATACTCGGACGATAAGAGTGGAGTTTGTTTTAAGATTTCTGTTTGACTTACTTAATAATGATGAGGTTTATTGGTCAGATTGCCAAATTGTAATGACTAAATACAAAGGGGGTAGTGATTATTTATATAAAGAAAGAACAGTATTATTTTCACTTGATTCAGAAGACGAACAACGTAATTTTGATAATCAATACGCAACGATTAATTACGATCAGTTTATAGAGATATTAGAAGGAGAGAGCTTGAGTTTACAATTCATTTCTTCTACGCAAATAAACGGAGGGAATTCGGGGCATTTAGATATAATGCTTCGAAATATTACTTGTCCTTTAACAATTGAAGAAGAAAGTTATGCAGAGCCTTCAAGGTCAAAAGTAATATTAGCACATGAATTAGGGGAGCGATTAACACGAATCATAACCGGTAAAGAAAACGCTTTTTATTCTGAGTTTTTCGGAAGGACTGATATTGCAGGGTATAATTATCAAACAGATGGACCAGGAGCTTATACTGGTTATTCGCATGGTATGTGGATTAGGCAGTTTGATAAAACAGATACATTATTCAAGAGTTTTACGACATCATGGAAAGATTTCAATGAAGCAACTGATTCAGTTTTAAACATGGGGTTAGGGATTGAAGTTGTTGGAAAAAGGGAACGTATACGATACGAACCCGAAGATTTCTTTTATCAAAATCATGTAACAATAAAACTAGGTAAAACGATAAACGGAAAGTTTGAGTATTTACAGCCTAACAATATAAAAAGAACCAAAGCAAAAGAGTTTTTATATACCGGTTTAGAATTTGGGTGTTTGAAAGGTGGGGAGTACGAGGAGTCAAGCGGATTGGATGAATACAACGCAAAAGCAACATTTTCAACACCTATAAAAATAGGGAAAAACATTTATAAAAAAACATGCAAATATAGACCTGACTCTTACGGTGGGGAATTCACAAGAAGAAAATCAAAATTCACACACTCAACAGAAGATTACCGAACAGATAAAGAGATATTCATTAACGATTTGAAGAAAGGAAACACAAGTATTCTTTTACAGCGTAAATGGCAAGATGATTTTGAAGAAGAACCAACAGGTGTTTTTAGCCCTGAAACAGCAACAAATTTAAGATACTCA
Organism: Flavobacteriaceae bacterium; assembly: GCA_013214625.1. GTDB lineage: Bacteria > Bacteroidota > Bacteroidia > Flavobacteriales > Flavobacteriaceae. The sequence continues at coordinate 902 of JABSPO010000290.1, read as the reverse complement.
CCAGTTAACTGTTTGTTAAGGCATGGTTGGATTATTTCAGCGAGTGGTTTGAAATATCAATCTAAATTCATACGATACAACAGTTCAGCGGCTAACAGTCGATTAACAACAAAATTACGCTCGGATTTATACCCAACCTTAGGAGGTGTATCAAGGTCAGAAAACGGAAATATTAAAGTTTCAGATTTACAACGAGCAAGGTTCGTTCCTGAATGGATTGAGTTCGAATATAAAGTTGATTTCTTTATCAATCAAGCGATTCAAGGGAGTACGACTGTATTAGGTAAAACAATACCAAATTTTTACGGTTTAGTACAGTTTATAAATGAAAAAGGGGACCTTGAAAAAGGTTTTTTATATAGTGTTAAACCCAATGGAAAGGGAAAGTGGAAAATATTAAAAGCAAATAGATAATGGCTACATATTCAGAATTAAAAATTACATTCAATATTGATTTAGCGTCATCTAATATACTTGAATTTGATATTGAAAACACGGTTTCAAACACAACTTCAAGTATTTTTGAAGGTTGGGTTAACACAAGGTTTTTATCTAACACAGTAACACAAGGAACACCAACCGGAATAGTTGGGGAAATAAGCGCAATTAATTATATATCAGCGTTTAATTTGGATTATAATAATTCTGGTCTATATGACGTTTCAAGGCTTGACAATGTTGTTACTATTAAATGCACAGATCCTGCGATTATATTTCAAAACGGAATAGCAAAAACGAGCGCAACACCGCCAGCTATTTTAAACGTACTTTTTGCTTACATAAATAATACGGACCCAATTTTCAGTGTTACGGATGTTGTTTTTTCTGAAGCAATAAATGCTTGCGATAATATAAAGCTTACCGTTACAACTAGCGTTTTAGCAACAAACATAATAACGCCA